>NZ_JBEXZT010000011.1:0-224255 GCF_040631275.1 Streptosporangium sp. NPDC020145
GACTTGCATGTGTTAAGCACGCCGCCAGCGTTCGTCCTGAGCCAGGATCAAACTCTCCAAACAATGCTTTTCGAGTCAACCCCGGCTGAAAGCACCCAACCCCGCTACAGGGCTGGTGCATCAACCAAAGGAATCCATCCCCGCACGGATCATGTCGCCATGCCGTGCGTTAGGACGGGTTTGTGCTTCATGCACTGGCTTTTAGCACACTGTTGAGTTCTCAAGAAACGGACGCGTTCACCGTCCCTCCGAACCGTTTTACCGGCCGGAATTCCGGGGCGTTTCTTTCGTTCATTTCGTTGTGTCTTTATTCTTTCAGACCCGCTTTTTCGTGTCAAACCGATCCGACCGGATCGCATTTTCTTCGATAAAGCCTGTCTGAGGAATTTCAGACCGCCCCGTCTCCGGAGCAACCCTTCAAACTTACCAGCACCTGAGTGGCTCTGCGAATCGACGCGAACCGATCATTGGAACCGTTGGTTTGAGGGGGTTGTCAGCGGACACAGAACAAGCCACACCGGATCACCGGAGTGAGTGGAGTGGTTTGCGCCGAACCTTGCCGACGCCAGAACATTAGCAGTCCCCGCAGACCGCTCGGGACGTAACGACGAACCCCGTGGCTTGGTCCGGGACGTCTGGCACGGAAAACATAGACTCGACGGGGTGAGCAGCCAGACACCGCCTACGGCGAAGAAGGTTCCCAGCGAGCGCGTGCACCACGGGGACACCGTGGTCGACGACTACGCGTGGCTGACGGTCAAGGACGACCCCGAGACGATCGCCTACCTCGAAGCGGAGAACGCCTACACCCGGCAGGCGACCGCCCATCTCGAAGGGCTCCAGGAAACGATCTTCCAGGAGATCAAGGGCCGGACGCTGGAGACGGACCTGTCCGTCCCCACCAGGAAGAAGGGCTGGTGGTACTACTCCAGGACGGAGGAGGGCAAGCAGTACGGCATCCAGTGCCGGGTCGCCGCGGACGGCGACGCTCCTCCCGAGCTGAAGGCGGGCGAGGCGCTGCCCGGTGAGCAGGTCCTGCTCGACGGCAACGAGCTGGCCGGCGACAGCGACTTCTTCTCCCTCGGCGCCAGTTCGGTCAGTCCCGACGGGACCCTGCTGGCCTATTCGGTCAACTTCACCGGCGACGAGCGGTTCACCCTGCGGGTGAAGGACCTCACCACGGGCGAACTCCTCGACGACGAGGTCAGCGGCATCTTCTACGGCGGTGCCTGGTCCGCGGACGGCAGGGCCTTCTTCTACACGACCGTCGACGACGCCTGGCGGCCCAACCAGATCCACCGGCACATGATCGGCACCTCGACCGAGGAGGACGTGCTCGTCCACCAGGAGGACGACGAGCGGTTCTGGATCGGCGTCGGCCTGACCCGCAGCGAGCGCTACCTCGTGCTCTCGGCGGGCAGCAAGATCACCAGTGAGGTCCACATCCTGGAGGCCGACAACCCGACCGGTGAGTTCCGGCTCGTCAGAGCCAGGGAGACCGGTGTCGAGTACGGCCTCGACCACGCGGGGGACCACTTCCTGATCCTGCACAACCAGAACGCGGAGAACTTCGAGCTGGCCACCGCGCCGATCGACTCCCCCGCTGACTGGACCCCGTTGATCGAGCACCGCGCCGACACCCGGCTGCTGAACGTCGAGGCCTTCCAGGGATACACGGTCGTGCACCTGCGCCGTGACGGGCTGACCGGCATCCGCGTCCTGCCCGAGGGGGCGGAGCCGTACGAGATCTCCTTCCCTGAGCCGATCTACGACGTGGCGCCCTCAGGGAATCCGGAGTTCGTCACCGAGCGGTTGCGGCTCGGCTACACCAGCATGATCACTCCGCCCTCGGTCTACGACTACGACCTGCGGGCGCGTGAGCTGATCCTGCTGAAGCGCAAGACCGTGCTCGGTGGGTACGACCCGGCCGACTACGAGCAGTTCCGTGAGTGGGCGACCGCCGAGGACGGCACCCGCGTCCCCATCTCGATCGTGGCCAGGAAGGGCGTCGAGCGGCCCGCTCCGACCGTGCTGTACGGCTACGGCAGCTACGAGATCTCGATCGACCCGTCGTTCTCCGTTGCCAGGCTCAGCCTGCTGGACAGGGGGTTCGTCTTCGCCGTCGCGCACATCAGGGGCGGCGGTGAGATGGGCCGTCACTGGTACGAGGACGGCAAGTTCCAGCGGAAGAAGAACACCTTCACCGACTTCGTCGCCGCCGCCAAGCACCTCGCCGCGGAGAACTGGTCGAGTGCGATCATCGCCAGGGGCGGTTCCGCCGGCGGACTGCTCATGGGTGCGATCGCCAACCTGTCGCCGGAGACGTTCGCGGGTGTGGTGGCCGAGGTGCCGTTCGTGGACGCGTTGAACACGATCCTCGACCCGTCGTTGCCGCTGACCATCATCGAGTGGGACGAGTGGGGAGACCCGCTGCACAACGCCGAGGTGTACGAGTACATGAAGTCGTACACCCCGTACGAGAACGTGAGCGGCCAGATCTATCCTCCGATCCTCGCGATCACCAGCCTCAACGACACCCGCGTCTACTACCACGAGCCCGCCAAGTGGGTCGCGCGGCTCCGCGAGGTGGGCAGGGGCGGTCCCTTCCTGCTGAAGACGGAGATGGAGGCCGGGCACGGCGGTCGCAGCGGCAGGTACGACTCCTGGCGGGAGGAGGCCTTCGTCCTGGCCTGGATCCTCGACACCGCCAAGGTCGAGGGCACCGCCAGGGTCGAGCGATGACCTACGTGGCCGACGCGGATCGGTACGACGGGCGGCAGCCGTACAACAGGGTGGGCAGGAGCGGGTTGAGGCTGCCCGCGGTGTCGCTGGGGCTCTGGCACAACTTCGGCGACGACAAGTCGTTCGGGACCCAGCGGGCCATCCTGCGGCGGGCGTTCGACCTGGGGGTGACCCACTTCGACCTGGCCAACAACTACGGCCCACCGTACGGCGCCGCGGAGACCAACTTCGGCAGGCATCTCAGGGAGGACTTCTCTGGATACCGGGACGAGATGGTCATCTCCACCAAGGCCGGGTACGACATGTGGCCCGGCCCCTACGGCGAGTGGGGGTCGCGGAAGTATCTGCTGTCCAGCCTGGACAGGTCGTTGGAGCGGATGGGACTCGACTACGTCGACATCTTCTACAGCCACAGGTTCGACCCGGAGACTCCTCTTGAGGAGACGATGGGCGCGCTCGACCAGGCGGTCAGGTCCGGCAGGGCGTTGTACGCCGGCATCTCGTCCTACTCCCCCGAGCAGACCGAGCGGGCGGCGCGGATCCTGCGGGAGATGGGCACCCCGCTGCTGATCCACCAGCCGTCGTACTCGATGCTCAACCGGTGGATCGAGGACGGGCTGCTCGACGTCCTTGAGCAGGAGGGGGTCGGCTGCATCGCGTTCTCCCCGCTGGCTCAGGGCATGTTGACCGACCGCTATCTCGGCGGTGTCCCCGAGGGGTCGCGTGCCTCGCAGCGGCGTTTCCTCACCCCGGAGATGCTGACCGAGGAGACCATGCGACGTGTCCGCACGTTGCACGAGATCGCGGCCTCGCGCGGTCAGTCCCTGGCGCAGATGGCCCTGGCGTGGGCGCTGCGCGACCGGCGTGTCACCTCGGTGCTGGTCGGCGCGAGCAGCGTCAGGCAGCTTGAGGACAACGTGCGGGCGGTGGAGAACCTGTCGTTCACCGAGCAGGAGCTCGCGGCGATCGACGGGCACGCGGTCGAGTCGGGGGTCAACCGCTGGGCCCGTTCCAGCGAGACCTGAGAGGTCACAGGGCCTCGTGTCGCTGCAGGTAGGTGAACGAGGCCCACCCGGGAAGCACGGGCAGCCAGAACGTCAGCAGCCTGAACAGCAGCACGGCCGAGGTCGCGACCTCGCCGGGCAGGCCGGAGAGGGTCAGGCCGACGGACAGGGAGGCCTCGACGGCGCCGAGCCCTCCGGGGGTCGGCGCCGCCGAGCCGATGGCGTTGCCCGCGAGGAAGACGATGGCCACGGCCGCGAAGTCGAGTGACCCGCCGAAGGCCCGCACCGAGGCGTCGAGACAGGCCACGAAGAAGATCGTCAGTAGCAGGGTGCCCGAGCAGCCTTCGATGATCTTCCGGGGGGACTGGAGCACGTCCAGCAGGCGGGGGATGACCCCGGAGAACAGGGCGCGCAGCCGTACGGTGATCAGCCTGCGCAGGCGGGGGACGCTCACGATGAACAGGACCGCGACCGCGATGGCGAGCAGGACGAACACCAGCGTGCGCGACGGGGTGAACGACGTGGCGGCGCTCGACCCGGTGATGTAGGCGAACAGCAGCAGCAGTGTGATGTGCGAGGCCAGACCGATGAGCTGGGAGGCTCCGACGCTGGCGACGGCCTGGCCCGGGGGGATGCCGCGCTTTTGCAGGTAGCGGGTGTTGATGGCGACGCCGCTCACCGCCGCCGGGGCGACCAGCTTCACGAAGGAGCCCGCGAACTGCACCAGCACCGTACGGCCGAGCGGCAGCCGTTCCGGCACGAAGCCCCGCAGCATCAGCGCGGCGGCGACGTAGCTCATCATCGCCGCGACGAAGGCGACCCCGGTCCAGCCCCACTTGGCGGAGGTGATCATGTTGAGGTTGATCTGCGTCAGGTAGTAGACCAGGAAGTAGGCGGCGAAGGCGCTGGCGATGATCGTGATGAGGGTTCTGGGGCGGAAGCGCTCCAGGCGGACCTCGTCGGCCTCGACCTGGGGTTCGAGGGCGACGATCCGTTCGCGGATCGCGGTCAGCAGCTCCTTGTTCTTGGTGAGCGCGGCCCTGGTCTCGCGGGTGAGCGCGATGCGTTGCAGCAGCGGCAGGGCGCCGGCCAGCACGTCGGGGCCCGCGACGGCCGCGCCCGCGGCGACGGCGCGGTCGGCTCCGACGCGGAGGCTGAGGTAGGTGAGCAGCTGGGCGATGTCGAGGCGGAGCAGGAGGTCTCCGGCGGCGATCTCGCCGCTGCGGGCGTCCATGAGGACGACCCTGCCCTCGTTGTCGACGTGGATGCTGTCGCCGGTCAGCCGTCGGTGGGCCAGCCGCTGGACCTGCAGGAGCAGGACCTGCTCCCAGATCTGGGCGAGCAGGTTGTCGTCGATCTCCTCGTCGGGGACGTCGTCGAGCGGCCGGGTCTCGATGTGCTCGTAGGCGAGCAGCGCGGCCTCGGTGCCGATCTCGCTGGTGCCGACGAGCCTGGGGATGCTGGCGCCCGCGGCCTGGGCGGCGTAGGCCATCAGGGCCTCGCGTTCCAGCTCGGCGCGCAGGGAGCGGATGGCCCTGCGGCGGGTCTCGGTGTTGAGCCGGATGCGGCGCCAGATGCGGTAGAGCACCCCGGCGACCTGGCGGTCACGGTCGAGGACGGTGACGTCGAGGCGGGTGCCGTCCTTGAGGCCGACGGCGTAGCGCCTGCTGCTCTGGTGGTCGTCGTCGAGGCGGTGCGCCCTGACGGGGGCGAAGCCGAGTTTGGCGAGGGTGGCCACGATCGTGCTGCCGGGCGGCCTGGTGTTGGGGCTGCCGATGCCGTACAGGGTGGCGTAGCCGACGGCGAGGCCGACCAGGATGGAGACGACGATGCCGAGGATGGTGGCCGCGGTCGCGGCGAACAGCGCGACGGCGTTGAGCGCGACGGCGCTCCACAGGGCCGCCCGCCAGGTGGGTCTTCGGGAGATGCGCACCGCGGTGACGTAGGCGATGACCGAGGTGAGCAGCGTGTTGAGCGGCTCGACTCCCTGCCTGCCCCCGGTCAGCAGGAGCCACAGGTCTTCCGGGCCCGCGCCGACGATCCACTCGCCGAGGGCGAAGGACAGGACCATGCCCGCGATGGCGGCGAAGAGCCCCTCGGCGACGCGCAGGCCGTCGCGGTGCAGGACGCGTTCGATGGCGTAGGCGGTCGGCACGCCCAGCATGGTGGCGCCGCTGAGCACGCCGACGAGGCCGCTGAGGAGGAAGGGTGCCCGGTTCGTCCCGTCGATGACGTCGCCTTCGAGGCCGTTGAGGGTCTTCTTCGCGACGAGGGCGAGCAGGACCACGGCCACGAGCCCCAGCAGGGTCGCCAGGAAGCGCAGCAGATCGGATGGTCTGCGGATGCGCTGCGGCAGGAGCGGTTCGACGACGAGCACGCCGGAATCGCGCTCCGTCTCGGGCTCTGTGCCTTCGACGGGCGCCGCTTCTTCGTGCTCTCTGATTTCCGTCACCGCCAGCGATTCTGCACGTTCCGCATTACAGGTGCGTCACCGATCTTCTCTTCCAGTGTCCACAATCGAAGGCATGCGTATCTCATTGGCCTCGGACAGTCTTGACGGGGTGGCTCCCATCCTGGTGTCGGAGATAGAGGCGAGAGGACACACGGTGATCGCGCACGGCGCCGTCGCCGAAGGCCCCTCGGACTGGGCGTGGTGTTGCTCACAGGCCGCGCGGGACGTCGTCTCCGGGGTGGCCGACCAGGCGATCGTGTGCTGCTGGACCGGCACGGGGGCGTCGATCGCGGCCAACAAGGTGCGCGGGGTGCGAGCCGCCCTGTGCGTGGACGCGGCTACGGCCGAGGGGGCCAGACGCTGGAACGACGCCAACGTGCTGGCGTTGAGTCTCAGGCTGACCTCGGCGCCGTTACTGGGGGAGATCCTGGATGCCTGGTTCGCCGGGAGCGTCAGCCCGGAGGAGACCGATGTGGCGAACATCGCGTACCTATCCGAGATTGAGAATTGACCTGCTGGAATGCGGCGATGACGGCCGGGCCGGCACCGGCCTGAAAAGCTGATCATCATGCGTCGCAGCCCCGTTTTTCCTTCGCACCCGACCCTAGCCACTTCTGGCGACCGCGTGGCGCCATGGAAGGGCGCGAAGCGGATGGTCGTGGTGCGACGTGTCACGGCGCACGGCCGGGTGCCGTTACCCGGGTGACGTCGTGACCGCCGGGTGACGCCGGGGACCACCCCGCCCGTCGATCTGACGAAGATTGTCAAATTTGGTTAATCCGGTTACCGGAGATCTTTTTTGTTCGCCGCGATCACGGGGATTCCCCGCTCCACTTCCGTCAACTCTCGTCAGAGGAGTTTCGCATGCGCGTACGCGCGTACCAGGGCCTGCTGGCCGCGATCACCACAGCCTCGGCCGTGACCCTGCCCGGCACCCAGGCGACCGCCGTGACCTCACCGGCTCCCGAGGTCACCGTCGCGTCCGTCGCGTCCGTCGGTTCGCCGCCCGTGGACGTGCTCTCCGTGAAGCGGCACCTGGAGGCGTTCCAGCGGATCGCCGCGGCCAACGGCGGCACCCGGGCCGCGGGAACCCGCGGATACGACGAGTCGGCCGACTACGTGGCGGGCAGGCTGCGGGCCGCGGGGTACAGGGTGACCGAGCAGGAGTTCGAGTTCCCGTTCTTCCGTGTCATCGGCACGCCCAAGCTCGCCCGGGTCTCCCCCGGGGCGAGGTCCTACGCGCCGCAGACCGACTTCGTCCCCATGGCGTACTCCGGCTCGGGGAACGTCACGGCCGCCGTGCAGCCCGTCGATCTGGTGCTGCCGCCGAGTGCGGCACCCGGTTCGACCTCCGGGTGCGAGGCCGCCGACTTCGCGGGGTTCGTCCGGGGCAACATCGCGTTGGTGCAGCGTGGCACGTGCGGCTTCCGGGTCAAGGCCGAGCTGGCGGAGGCCGCGGGCGCCTCCGGCGTGATCATCTTCAACGAGGGTCAGGCCGGGGAGGGGGCCGCCGACCGGCGGGGGCCGCTGAACGGTTCGCTCGGCGACACGACCACGCGCGTCCCCGTCGTGGGCACCACCTTCGCCGTCGGCCAGGAGCTGGCCACGCCGGGGTCCCGGGCCACGCTCTCCGTCACCGCCGAGGGCGACCCGCACAGGAAGACCCGCAACGTGATAGCCGAGAGCCCCTGGGGCGACTCCCGCAGGGTCGTCATGCTGGGCAGCCACCTGGACAGCGTGCCGGCGGGACCCGGCGTCAACGACAACGGCTCGGGCAGCGCGGCCGTACTGGAGACGGCCCTGCGGGCGGGCGGCACGCCGACCAGGAACAGGCTCAGGTTCGCCTTCTGGGGGGCGGAGGAGCTGGGGCTGCTCGGCTCCCAGCACTACGTGGCCGCGCTCTCCCCCGGGGAGAGGGCCAGGATCAGGCTGTACCTCAACTTCGACATGATCGCCTCGCCGAACTTCGTCTACGGCATCTACGACGGCGACGACTCCGACCACACGGGCGCCGGGGCCGGTCCCGCCGGATCGGGCGAGATCGAGAAGCTGTTCGAGACGTACTACGCCTCGGTCGGCCAGCCGTGCAAGGGGACCGACTTCACCGGGCGGTCCGACTACGGGCCCTTCATCGCGGTCGGCATCCCGGCGGGCGGGTTGTTCACCGGCGCCGAGGGGATCAAGACCGCCGAGGAGGCCGCCACGTTCGGCGGCGAGGCGGGGGTCGCCTACGACCGGTGCTACCACCAGGCCTGCGACACCCTGGCCAACATCGACGACAGGGCGCTGGCGGTGAACAGCGGTGCCATCGCGACGGCCGCGGCCGTCTACGCACGCAGCCAGATCCTGCCGGGCGGCACCGCCTCAGCGGCGCCGAGCAGGATGAACGTGGCCCCCGCGTGGCGGGACACGGTGTCGCGGTGACGGGCTGACCTCAAGGGGGGTACGGCCGGCGAGCCGTACCCCCCTGGCTAGAGTCTGGGCATGGCAGTGGGTGAGCGGGGGGAGCTGCGTGTCCTGGGGGCCTGTCCGCTGGACTGCCCGGACACCTGTTCGTGGGTGGTGACCGTCAGGGACGGCAAGGCGGTCGGGATGCGCGGCAACCCGGAGCAGCCCTACACGCGCGGCGCGCTCTGTGTGAAGGTCAACCACTATCTCGAACACGCCGGGGCCTCCGACCGCATCCTTTACCCCATGCGCCGGGTCGGCCCCAAGGGTTCGGGCCGTTTCGAGCGGATCAGCTGGGACGAGGCTCTCGACGAGATCTCCGTACGGCTGCGCGCGATCGTGGACGAGCACGGCGGCGAGGCGATCTGGCCCTACCTCGGCACCGGGACGCTCGGCCACATCCAGGGCTGTGAGGGGGTCGCGGGCCGCCGGTTCTGGAACGTCCTGGGCGCCTCCCGGCACTTCCTGAACATCTGCTCGACCGCGGGCAACGCCGGCCTGCGGCTGACCAACGGCACCCCGGGCGGGATGGACCCCGAGACGTTCGCCCTGTCGCGGCTCATCCTGCTGTGGGGCACGAACACCCTCACCAGCGGCCACCATCTGTGGCGGTTCGTCCAGGAGGCGAGGACGGCCGGGGCGTACGTCGTGGCGATCGACCCGATCCGCACCAGGACCGCCGAGCAGGCCGACCTCCACCTGCCGATCAGGCCGGGCACGGACGCCGCCCTGGCGCTCGGGCTGCTGAACGTGGTGTTGTCCGAGGGCGCGCAGGACGACGCCTTCCTGGCCGAGCACACCAACGGCTGGGAGGACTTCCGGGCGGAGATCCTGCGTCACCCGCCCGCCCTCGTCGCGGAGATCACCGGCCTGCCCGAGGCCGACATCCGCTCCCTCGGCGTACGGCTCGCGCACACCCGGCCGACCGGCATCAGGGCCACGATGGGCGTCCAGCGGCACGCGGGCGGCGGTACGGCGATGCGGACGATCGCGGCCATCCCGGCGGTGACGGGCGACTGGCGCCATCCCGGCGGCGGGGTCGCCTACTCGACCAGCGGCCACATCCACCTGAACATCGACACCCGTGACGACCTGCTGGCGGCGCCGGTCAGGCGGCTCACGATGACCAGGCTGGCCGACGGGCTCGACGAGTCGGTCAGGTGCCTGTGGGTCTACGCCGCCAACCCGGTCGGCTCGACCCCCGACCAGAACCGTGTCCGCGAGAGGCTGGCGCGTGAGGACCTGTTCACCGTCGTGATGGAGCAGTTCCCCACCGACACCGTCGACTACGCCGACATCGTGCTTCCGGCGACGATGCAGATCGAGCACACCGACCTGCACGCGGGATACGGACACATGTATCTCGTGTGGAACGAGCCCGCGGTCGAGCCGCCGGGTGAGTGCCTGTCGACGACGGAGACGTTCCGCCGCCTGGCCGGGCACATGGGGCTCACCGAGCCGTCGCTGTACGACTCCGACCTCGAACTGGCCGAGCAACTGCTCGCCTCCGGGCATCCCTCCCTCGACGGGATCACGGTCGACCGGCTGCGCGAGGAGGGCTGGGTCAGGCTCAACGTGCCCCGGCCGTTCGTCCCGTTCGCCGACGGCTTCCCCACGGCCTCGGGGAGGCTGGAGTTCGGTTCCGGTCCCGCCTACGTGCCGCCGCGTACGGCCTCGGCCGCGGGCGGTCCCTATCCGCTGGCCCTGGTCACACCCGCGCCGCACACCTTCCTGAACACCACCTTCGGCAACAACCCCGAGCTGCTGCGCCGTTCGAAGGGGCCCCGGGTGGTGGTCAACCCCGAGGACGCCGCGTCCAGGGGGCTGCGCGACGGGCAGCGGGCCCGGGTGTTCAACGCGGTCGGCGGCTTCGAGGCCGTGGTCGAGATCAGCGACCGGGTACGGCCCGGCGTCGTGGCCTCGACGAAGGGGCACTGGCGCAAGCTGAGCCCGGGGGGTTCGACGGTCAACGCGGTGGTCGAGGAGTACGACGCCGACCTGGGCAGGGGGGCCGTCTATCACGACAATCTGGTCGAGGTGATGCCCGTTATGTCTGAGACGACATAGGTAAAGCTACGGTGCCGCATTAGGGGTGCCCCGTGAGATCCTTCCGCGGTGACCTCAACTCTCGGATACGCGATCCTCACAGCGCTGGCCCGCCGACCGAGGTCCGGATACGAGCTGGCCACCGCCATGGGACATCCGCTGGGATGTTTCTGGACGGCCCGGCACAGCCAGATCCATCCTGAGCTGCAACGGCTGGTCGCGGCGGAACTGGTCACCTTCGAGCAGGTCCCGGGCCCCGGCCCGCAGCGCAAGAAGATCTACTCCATCACCCGGCTGGGGACGAGGGAGCTGCGCGAGTGGGTCATCGAGCCCCCGCAGTCCCGTCCCGAGCGTGACGAACTGCTGTTGAAGTCCTACGCCGCCTGGCTCGCCGACCCGGCCGAACTGATCAAGCTCTTCCAGATCCAGCTTGAGGAGCACGAACGGCGGCTGGCGACCTACGAGGACGAGCGCTCGGCCTTCTCCAGCGCGCCCGGCCGCGAGAGCCGCCGCTTCGGCGACTACGCCACCCTGTGGTACGGCATCAGCTACGAGAACCACCGCATCGCCTGGTGCCGCTGGATGATCGACCAGCTCCGCGCGCGTTCCGCGCGCACGTCACGCCTCCGCAAGACCCCGGCCCCGGCGGCTGTTTCGGTTGTCCCCGCTCCGCCGCCGGTGCCCTCGTTCGACGTGAGCCCGCGCTTCGGTGCGATCCCGCGCTTCGACATGGGCGCGGAGTTCGGGGTCGGCGCGCAGTTCGACGTGGGCGCGCAGTTCGGGGTGAGCCCGTGACCCGGTGGGGGTCCCGCCTCTCAGCTCAGCGCGAGCTTGTATCCCTCGTGTGAGGCGACGAAGCCGAGGGAGTCGTAGAAGCGGTGCGCGTCCTTGCGCGCCTTGTTCGTGGTGAGCTGGACCAGGGCGCACCCCCTGGCCCGGCCCCGCTCGACGGCCCAGCGCAGCATCTGCCCGCCCAGTCCTCTGCCGCGCAGGCCGGAGGCGATCCTGACGGCCTCGATCTGCATCCTGAGCGCTCCCCCACGGGAGATCCCCGGGATGTAGGTGAGCTGCATGGTGCCGACGACCTCGCCGTCCAGTTCGGCGACGATCAGCTCGTTGCCCGGGTCGGCGTCGATGGCCTCGAAGGCCGCCCGGTGGGCCTCGCCGTACTCCCCCTGTTGGGCGCCGGAGGTCGAGTCGTCGGCCAGCAGGGCCAGAACCGTCGGGACGTCCTCAAGGGTCGCGACGCGAAAGGTCAGATAAGGGTTCACCGGCATGCCGTGAGCCTACCGAGGCCCGGTCCTCAGGGGCCGGGCCTCGGCAGGCGTCAACACGGACATGCGGGCCTCGACGTGAGCGGCGTTCGAGTCGACGGCCCGACGTGGGCCAAGTGGCCGAGCGGGCTCTCAGCAGCCGGCCGAGCCGACGTACGTGACCGGCCAGTTGACCGTCGTCTTCGAGACCTGGCCGATGGCCACGCAGGGGCCGGTGATCAGGATGTTGCCGGTGTAGTGCTGGGCGCGCACGACCACCAGGTGCCGGCCCGTGCCGGAGGTGCAGAGGCTGGACGCCCAGTTCGATCCCTGCTGCACGGTGCAGCCGGAGGGGGCGGCCATGGCCGAGGTGGGGGTGAGGGCCAGAACGCCCAGGCAGAGGGCGGCAGAACTGGCGAGGGTCACCGCGCGACGACGAAAGCTCACGACGAATCTCCTAGAAGGTGGGGGGCTAGGAAGCTTTCCTTTAGGAAAGTTTCCTAATTGAATCCTAAATCGGGACTTAGGGGCAGTCAACAAACGTTCAACATTCGCCGCGACGCCCCGCCCGGCGGGTAGGGGACGGATCAGGGTTGCTCCCCGATGCGAAGAAGGGGGCTGGCGGGGCAGTCTTGGGAACATGAACGACGAACTCACTCGACGTGACGAGATGTCCCTCGCCGGCGCGGCCCTGCGGGGAGCCCCCTGGAGGGCGGCGGCGGTGACCGGAGGCGCGACGGCGGCTGTCAGCTTCGGCCTGGGGGTGATCCTGCCGGGGGCCGCGGACCTCACCTGGGCACTCTGC
Source organism: Streptosporangium sp. NPDC020145 (assembly GCF_040631275.1). NCBI lineage: Bacteria > Bacillati > Actinomycetota > Actinomycetes > Streptosporangiales > Streptosporangiaceae > Streptosporangium > Streptosporangium sp. NPDC020145. Next base: position 12,751 of record NZ_JBEXZT010000011.1, read on the forward strand.
CTGGGGATCACGCTGTTCACCCTGGTCGCGGCGATCGGATCGGTCGGCAGGCCGGGCTCGGGTGACCGGGTGACGCGGCAGGCCAGGCTGTGGGCGCTGCGCAGGCCGTGGCGGTTCTCGCTCTACCCCGCGCTCGGCGCGGCGGCGCTCATGTATCCGGTGCAGCTCATCGTGGACGACCAGGGCGTGTTCGGCGCCGCGTTCGACGCGCTGCAGGGCGGCGTCGTGGTGTATCTGATCACCGCGTTCCTGGCCCTGACGCTCAGGGGACGCGGCGAGCGCCCCTCGCTGCCCCACGGGCACTGACCGGACGGCTCGGCGGAACGTCCCGGGACCGGTGGAAGGCCCCGGGAGGCCCCGCTCGTCACAGGGATCTCACGACTGCTTCTCGTAGTCGGCGCGGCAGACGCAGAACTCGTTGCCCTCGGGGTCCAGCATGGTCACCCAGCCGGTGCCGTCGGGGTTGCGCCGGTCGTCGTGGACCGTGGCGCCGAGCCCGGCCAGCCTCTCGACCTCCTGGTCGCGGGTGGTGCCGTCGGAGCCCGTGACGTCGAGGTGGACGCGGTTCTTGACCGACTTGCCCTCGGGAACCCTGATGAACAGCAGGTTCGGCTCCCCGCAGACGAGGACCTCGTCGCCGTCGGGTTCCGTCTCCGGGTGGATCTCCCAGCCGGTCGCCTGGCTCCAGAAGGCCGCCAGCTCGTGCGGCCGGGCACAGTCGAATGTCACATAGTGCACGTTAATCATGCCCTCAGCCAATCGCGACACCATCTATCGCGTCAAACCGGTTTCCCTAGGGGCGGTCAGTGGCCGCCCCCCGCGAGGTTGAGCCCGATGACGCCCGCGAGGATGAGGACGATGGAGATGATCTTCAGGGCCGAGGCGTCCTCGCCCAGGAGGACGATGCCCAGGGCGGCGGTGCCCACGGCGCCGATGCCGGTCCAGACGGCGTAGGCCGTACCGACCTCCAGGTTCTTGAGGGCCAGTGAGAGCAGACCGAAGCTGAGCACCCCGAAGACGACGACTCCGACGCTCGGCAGCAGCGAGGAGAACCCGTTGCTCAGCTTGAGCGAGTAGGCCATCGCGATCTCGAACAGACCGGCGACGACAATGAGGATCCAAGCCATGACGACTCCCTGAAGCGTCGTCTTTTCGGACCGGGTACGGCGCGTCTCGTCCGGGAGCGTCTCGACTGAGAGCTCTATCCGGGCAACGCCTCCGATGTCGGCCCGATTCCCGTGTCCCACCACAGGGTGAACCACCGCTCGCGGGGAAGCGGCCACATGTCGAGCCGGATCGCCGCCGCGACGACCTCGTCCGCCCGCCCCGGGTCGAGGCAGAGTCTTCTGCAGGCGCTCTCCGCCAGGCCCTCCGGTGTCGCGAAGCGGGACAGCGGGGCCAGGCGCGCCTCGTGCCGCACCCGGTGACCGAGCGCCTCGGCGACCGCGATCACGTCGTGGACCGTGGGCCGGTCCGGGCGGACGATCCCGTGGAAGTGGGCCCACAGGGGGTTGAGCCAGGTCATCGGGTGGCGTTCGGTGAGTTCGACGACGACCCTGAGGCGGGCGTGACCGGACAGTTCGGTGAGGAAGGCGGCCAGGTCGGGCACGTTGTAGACGACGTGGGCGCAGACCGCCACGTCGGCGACCGGGGTCACCGGCGCGACGTCGGGCCAGCGGCCGGTGACGATCCTGAGCGGCACCCCGAGCGCGGCGGCCCGTGACTCCAGTTCGGCGAGCATGCCGGGCGAGGTGTCGACCGCGACCAGCTCTCCCATCCGCCCGGCCAGCGGGAGACCGGCCGCCCCGGTGCCCGCGCCGACGTCGAGCAGGACGCCCCCGGGCGGCAGCGCCTCGGCGACCCGGTCCAGGGTCGGTCCCTGCGGTTCGGCGAGCGCCCGCTCCGTCCGCTCGGCGAACCGCGCGGGCGAGTGCCCCCAGGGGTCGGTCCGCGCCTTCGCCGCGATCTCGTCGGGGATCGCCCACAGCGCGAGGTCCGCACGCCACCGCTCGTCCATGGCAGGAGCCTAACCCGGGGGTGACGACCGTCCCTGTCAAGGCCGCGTGTCGGCCCGGGGGCGCGGCCTCGTCCGAGCGGGCCGGTACAGCTCCCTTTCCTTGAGGAATGTGACAAACGCCCTTACCGGCACAGTTTTTGGGGGGTTACTGGCGGGTAGCATCAGGGGTAAGGTTACTGATGAGTAGAGAAAAAGCCCGGTCCCCCGGTTTCAAGGAGCAGATCCCATGGGCCACTACAAGAGCAACCTCCGTGATCTGGAGTTCAATCTCTTCGAGGTGTTCGGCCGCGGGGACATCCTGGGTACCGGCCTCTACGCGGACATGGACGAGGACGTCGTGCGCAGCGTCCTCGACGAGGTCAACCGCCTGGCGACGGGGGTTCTGGCCGACTCCTTCGAGGAGGGCGACCGCACGCCGCCCGTCCTGGACCCGGAGACCGGCGCGGTGACGATGCCGGAGGGCTTCAAGCGGTCCTTCGCCGCCTACCGCGAGGGCGGCTGGACCAACATCGGCCTGCCCGCCGAACTGGGTGGCCCCGGCCTGCCGCCCAGCGTCAACTGGGCGCTCGCCGAGATGATCCTCGGCGCGAACCCGGCCGTCTGGATGTACGCCAGCGGACCCGCCTTCGCCTACGTGATGCACCTCATCGGCACCGAGGACCAGAAGCGCTTCGCCGAACTGGCCATCGAGCGGACCTGGGGCGCGACCATGGTCCTCACCGAGCCCGACGCGGGCTCCGACGTGGGCGCGGGCCGTACGAAGGCGATCAGGCAGCCCGACGGCACCTGGCACATCGAGGGCGTCAAGCGCTTCATCACCAGCGCCGAGCACGACCTGGCCGACAACATCTTCCACCTCGTGCTTGCCCGCCCCGAGGGGCACGGCGTCGGCACCAAGGGCCTGTCGATGTTCCTGGTCCCGAAGTACCACGTGGACCTGGAGACCGGGGAGCTGGGCGAGCGCAACGGCGTCTACGTCACCAACGTCGAGAAGAAGATGGGCCTGAAGGTCTCCACGACCTGCGAGCTCACCTTCGGCGAGCGGCACCCGGCCGTCGGGACGCTGATCGGCGACGTGCACGAGGGCATCAAGCAGATGTTCATGATCATCGAGCACGCCCGGATGATGGTGGGGACCAAGGCCATCGCCACCCTGTCGACCGGTTACCTGAACGCCCTCGAATACGCCAGGGCCAGGGTGCAGGGCGCCGACCTCACCCAGATGACCGACAAGGCCGCCCCGCGCGTGACCATCGTCCACCACCCCGACGTGCGCCGCGAGCTCATGCTCCAGAAGTCGTACGCCGAGGGCATGCGGGCGCTGGTGATGCTGACGGCCACCTACCAGGACGCGGTGCAGGCCGCCCGCTTCGAGGGCCGTGAGGACCGGCACGCCGAGGCGATGAACGACCTGCTGCTGCCGCTGGTCAAGGGGGTCGGGTCCGAGCGGTCCTACGAGCTGCTCTCCCGCTCGCTGCAGACCCTGGGCGGCTCCGGCTACCTGCAGGACTACCCGTTCGAGCAGTACATCAGGGACGCCAAGATCGACTCCCTCTACGAGGGCACGACCGCGATCCAGGGCATGGACCTGTTCTTCCGCAAGGTCCTGCGCAACCAGGGGGCCGCGCTCGGCGCGCTGTACGGCGACATCAAGGCCTTCGCCGCCTCCCAGGCGGGCAACGGCCGCCTCAAGGAGGAGCGCGGGCTGCTCGACGAGGCCGCCGACGAGGTCAAGGCCATGGCCGACACGATGGCCGGCTGGGCGATCACCTCGCTGGAGACCCCCGAGGAGGTCTACAAGGTCGGTCTCAACAGCACCCGGTTCCTGCTCTCCCTGGGTGACCTGGTGATCGGCTGGCTGCTGCTGCGCCAGGCCGAGGTGGCGCTGGCCGCGCTCGGCTCCCCCGGCAGGGACCAGGCGTTCTACGAGGGCAAGGTGGCCGCGGCGTCGTTCTTCGCCAAGACCGTCCTGCCCCGGCTGGCCGCCGAGCGCCGCGTGCTGACCGAAACCGACCAGAGCCTGATGGAGCTGTCCGAAGAGGCGTTCTGACCACCCGGCCGTGGAGGGTCGTCCCGTTTCCGGGACGGCCCTCTTCCGTGTGTGCGATCATCCCGGAACCGAGTTATTCTCATTGTGAGATTATCTTGACCCGGGAAGGGCGTGTCGTGGACGAGAAGGAATCGGCGTTCCTGGCGGAGTACGACCCCAGGGACTATCCTCCGGTCGCCGTGACGGTGGACGTGGTCGCGCTGACCATCCGCGCGGGTGTGCTGCACGTGCTGCTGGTCGAGCGGGGCCGCCCTCCCCAGCAGGGACGCTGGGCACTGCCGGGAGGGTTCATCAGGCCGGGCGAGGACCTGCCCGAGGCGGCCAGGCGGGAACTGGCCGAGGAGACCGGGCTCGCCCCCCGCGTCCACATCGAACAGCTGGCCAGCTACGGAAGCCCGGACCGGGACCCGAGGATGCGGGTCGTCTCGATCTCCTACCTCGCCTTCGCCCCCGATCTTCCCGACCCCAGGGCGGGCTCCGACGCGGCCTCCGCCGCCTGGCACCCGGTCTCGCGCCCGCCGGAGCTGGCCTTCGACCACGCGCGCGTCCTCGCCGACGGCCTCGAACGGGCGCGGGCCAAGCTGGAGTACACGCCGCTGGCCACGACGTTCACCGGGGAGACGTTCACGATCTCCGAGCTGCGCGGCGTCTACGAGACGGTGTGGGGCGTCCCGCTGCACGCGGGCAACTTCCACCGCAAGGTCCTCTCCGTGCCCGGGTTCGTCGAGGCCACCGGGCACAGCACGGTGAGCGGCGGCTCCCGGGGCGGGCCACGCGCCAAGCTCTACCGCGCCGGGGACGCCCGCCTGCTGCACCCCGCCCTGCTGCGGCCCGCCGAGCAGGAGGGCACCCGATGACCACCCCGGCCGAGGCGATCGCGCTGGTCTCCGCCGCCCGCGTCCCCGGGGACCTGTTCGGCGGGCCGACACCACGGCGGACGTACCGGAGACTGGCCCGGCTGCTGCACCCCGACCTGACGCCGGGTGCCGAGGCCGCCGGGGCGTTCGCCAGGCTGGCGAGCCTGTGGGCCGAGCACACCGGACACACCCCCACGGACGACCTGGCCGGAACGGTGGTCGGAACCCGCCACGTCGGGCGGCTGCTCCACGAGGGCGCGACCGCCCTGCTGTACGACTGCGCTCCCGACGCCCTGCTCAAGATCCCTCGCGGTCCGGCGGACAACGACCTCATGCGGCGCGAGGCGCAGGCGCTCAGGACGATCGAACGGGAGGGCGATCCGACGCTGCTGCCGTACGTGCCCCGGCTGGTCGACTCCCTCCGGCACGGCTCCGGCGACACGCGGCGGCGGGCGAACGTGATCAGCCGGGTCCCCGACGGGTTCGTGAGCCTGGCGGAGATCGCGCGGCGGCGGCCGGTACTCGACCCGAGGGACGCGGCGTGGATCTGGCGGCGGCTGCTGGTCGCGATCGGGGCGGCGCACCGCGCCGGGGTGGTGCACGGCGCGGTGTTCGGCCACCACGTCCTGGTCCACCCGATCGACCACGGTCTGGTGCTCGTCGACTGGAGCCAGTCGGTCCCGCTCGGCAGCCCGTTGACGGCCCTGGTCGCCAGGCACCGTGACGACTACCCGCCGGAGGTCCTCACCGGGGCGCCCGCGACCGAGACCCTGGACATCAGGCTCGCCACCCGCTGCGTCGCCGCCCTCATGGGAGACCGGGTGCCCGGTGCGATCGGCCGTTTCGTGCGGGGCAGCCTGGTCGCGCCGCCCCGGGACGCCTGGCGGCTGCTGGGTGAGCTCGACGAGTTGCTCGACGATCTCTACGGCCCCAGGACCTACCGTCCACTGAACCTCTGAGATCCCTCAGACCGAGGCGAACAGTTCGACGGTCCTGGCCCGTTCGCGCTCGTCGCCGAGCGGGTTCACCAGCAGCTCCGTCGTCCCGGCGCAGGAACCGGGGATTGGCGACCTTCCGACCGTCCGACAACACCGCGAAATGGGACAGACCCAGATCTATCCCGACCTCCGACTCCGTTTCCGGGAGCGGTTCATCGGCCACCTCAACGACGAACGAGGCGAAATACCGATCAGCGGCGTCCTTGATGACCGTGACGCTGGATGGTTCGGCGGGCAGGTCCCGCGACCATCGAACCGCCACATCCCCGATCTTCGGCAAACGCAGCCTCCCACCAGCAGTGATGGCGAAGCGAGCGTTACGGGTGAAACGAATCGACTGCCGACTGTCCTTACGTGACCGGAACCGGGGCCGAGCCGCCTTCGGCCCCTTGCGCGCGCCCGTCAGGGAGGCGAAAAAGACGCGAAAGGCGGTGTTCAAATCCGCCAACGCCTGCTGCAACACCACTGCCGACACCTCGCCCAGCCATGCGCGCTCCGGAGTTCTCTTGGCCTGCGTGATGACCCGCTTGGACAGCTCGGTGTCGGAGACGTACGGCAAGCCCTGCTCGTGGGCTTGCCGTCGCGTACACAGTCCATCGTTGAACACTGTCCGCGCGCATCCGAACGCCCGAGCCAGCGCACGGCACTGGCCAGGGGTGGGGTAGAGGCGAACGTTGTAACGGAGCCGCACACGAACAAGCGTGCCATCCATCCTTGATCACTCGCATAGATATTCGAGAAATGGAGAAAAGACATGGCGACCGGACAACACCGCCTCCGTCCTGGGCAACATCACCGTCGCCGAATGGAACGCACGCCGTACGGCGCCCCCACCCTCTTCCGATAACAAGATCCTCCACTTGCGGGAAGGCCTGACCCCTCTTGACGTGAGGGCCGAGGCGCTACAGACAAACACTGCGGCGGGTTGACGCGGCCCATCGTTATTCTCATAATGAGATTAACTCAACCTGAGAACAACCAAGGGGACCCACATGGGAAGCGGAATCTGGTCGACCGACGTCTACTCCGCCGCCGCGAGCTACCGCGCCGCCAAGGGCACCAGCGCCTTCGCCTACAGCGACAGCGGCGCGCGCGCCACGCACGAGGACCTCGACCCGTACGGCGTCGCCGCCCGTGAGAGCCGTGACTCCGACGAGCACCCCGACAGCCTCGCCATCGCCGTCCTGTTCGACGTGACCGGCTCGATGGGCGGGGTCCCCCGTACGCTCCAGACCAAGCTGCCCGACCTGCTGGGCCTGCTGATGCGCAAGGGCTACGCCACCGACCCGCAGATCCTCTTCGGCGCGATCGGCGACGCGACCTGCGACCGCGCCCCCCTCCAGATCGGCCAGTTCGAGTCCGACAACCGGATGGACGAGGACCTCGGCAAGATCCTGCTCGAAGGCGGGGGCGGCGGCCAGAAGACCGAGTCCTACGAGCTGGCGATGTACTTCATGGCCAGGCACACCTCGATCGACTGCTTCGAGAGGCGCGGGCGCAAGGGCTACCTGTTCATCATCGGCGACGAACTGCCCTACCCGAAGGTCAGCCGCCGTCAGGTCCGCCAGGTGATCGGCGACTCCCCGCTGCGGGACATCACGACGAAGGACATCGTCGCCGAGCTGACCAGGGCCTACCACGTCTACTACATCCTGCCCGCCGGGGCGAGCTACGCCGGGGACGGCCAGGTGCTGGCCGCCTGGCGCGACCTGCTCGGTCAGAACGTCCTCGAACTGGACGACCTGGACGCGGTCTGCGAGACCATCGCGCTCACCGTCGGCCTCGGCGAGGACGCCATCGACCTGGACGAGGGGCTGGACGACCTCGACGAGATGGGCTCGGAGGCCGGCCAGGCCGTGGGCAGGGCGCTGGCCCGTCTCGACCGGCGGACGCTCGCGGTGCCCGAGGAGCCGGGCGCCAGCGGCGTGATCCGGCTGTGAGGGGTACGGGCGTGCGCGAACACGTGATCGTCGCCGACCTCGGGTACGGCGACGCGGGCAAGGGGACCGTCGTGGACTGGCTCTGCTCACAGGAGCCGGTGCGGGCGGTCGTCCGCTTCAACGGTGGCGGGCAGGCGGCGCACAACGTCGTCCTGCCCGACGGGCGGCACCACACCTTCGCCCAGTTCGGGGCGGGGACGTTCCGGGGCGTGCCGACCCACCTTTCACGCTTCACGATCGTGGACCCGCTCGCCCTGGCCTCCGAGGCGGCGAACCTGGCCCGCCTCGGGGTGCCCGACCCGTTCGGGCTGCTCACCGTGGACCGGGACGCCCTGCTCGCGACGCCGTACCACGTGGCGGCCGGGCGGGCCAGGGAGCTGGCGCGCGGCGAGGACCGGCACGGGTCGTGCGGGATGGGCGTCGGGGAGACCGTCTCCTACGCCCTGGCGCATCCGGGCCTCGCGCCGACCGTGGGTGACTGCGCCGCCCCGGTACGGCTGGCCCGCAAGCTGCGCGCGCTGCGCCGGGAGGTCGAGGAGACCTGGTGGGTGGCCGGGCCGGTGGCGACGGAGCTTCCCCCGGTCGAGGACTGCGTCGCGGCCTACCGGGCGTTCGCCGAGCGGGTGACCCTCACCGGCCCCGCGCGGCTCGCGGCCCTGCTGCGCGAGGGGCCGGTCGTCTTCGAGGGGGCCCAGGGCGTGCTGCTCGACGAGTGGCACGGCTTCCACCCGTACACGACCTGGAGCACGACGACCTTCGCGAACGCCCTCGAACTGCTCGGCGGGGCGGGTGCCGTACGGCTCGGGGTGCTGCGTTCCCACACGCCCAGGCACGGTCCCGGGCCCCTGGTCACCGAGGACCGGACGCTGCGGGTGCCCGAGCGGCACAACGGGACGGGGCCGTGGCAGGGGCCGTTCAGGGTCGGGCACTTCGACGCGGTCGCGCACCGCTACGCGCTGGCGGTCACCGGCGGGGCGGACGCGCTCGCGCTCACCCACCTGGACGTGCCGGTCTCGCGGATGTGCGTCTCCTACGACATCGGCGAGCCACCCGTGGGTACGGCGGGCGACCTCGACGGGCAGGCGAGGCTGACGGAACGGCTGCTGCGGGCCCGTCCCCACTACGTGGACGGTGTCGACGACTGGCCGGGGGCGGTCGAGGAGGCCCTCGGAGTGCCGGTGTGGCTCGGCTCCTGGGGCCCGACCTCGGCCGACAAACGCGCGTGGGTCAGATCGTGAACTGTACGGCGGCGCGGGAGGCCACGATGGGCTTGATGTGCTTGGCGATCACCGCCTGGTGCTCGGGGTGGTCCCGGTAGACCAGGAAGTCGTCGGCGTTGTCGAAGTCCGCGACGATGGCGAACTCGTGGTTGCCGGGGTTCACACCCGCGTCGGCCCCCAGCGTGTAGGCGCGGATCTCCGGGATGATCTCCGTCAGCCTGCGAAGCTCGGTCTTGACCGTCGCCTTCTGCTCCTCGGTCGTCCCCTCGGCCCAGGTGAACAGCACGACATGACGGAACATGATCTCCCCTTCGGTCGGATGCCCAGTAAGCGTACGGCCGCCCTTTACGCGGGACGAGCGCGGGGCGTCCCGCGGTATTCGGCGCGGCGACTCCCCCTCGCCCGAAATGCTCCGATATATGCCATTTATTTATTATTTATACAGATCTGTGCGCCTTTGCCAAACTATAAGTGCTTTGCGGTGTCGTGGTAGGTGCGTCTCCTGCGATGTTTGGGGTGTTCGAGCCCAGGAAGGCGAAATCGTCTTCCCGTGAAACCGGAGGATCGCATGGGATCGAAGACTGCTGCCTCGCTCTTCGCGAGCACCATGGGCGCGGGGCTCCTCGCCGGAGTCCTCATCGCCGGCCCGGCGGAGGCCACGACCACGCCCACAGCGGCGGTCCCGGCCGTCCAGACGTCCGTCTCGGCCGGATTCCTCACCGCGGGCTGCTGCCGGCGGCGCTGCTGCCGGTGCGGCTGCGGGTGGCGGAGTCGCTGTGGCTGGCGCGGCGGCTGCGGCTGGCGCGGCGGCTGGCGGTGGAGCAACTGGGGATGGGACGACGACTGGGGATGGTGACGGCGGTCGCGTTTCGTCCCGTTCCGGCTTAGGGAAACCCATCGGGAAACGCCTCGCGTGAATCGGTGACTTCCCTCGGCCTCGCCGGAATTCGGGAATGAGAGGACCGGTCAGCCCCTGAGTGGACCCGTCCCCATCCGGGGGCGGGTTCGCCATGCCGTACGACCGAACCTGGTCCGCGTCCGCCCCGGAGCGGCACCGAGCACGACCGTGCGGGCCGTCCCGGGAACGAACCGCAGGTCATGGGTGAGCAGGATGGTCGTACGGCCCGCCATGAGACGGCCGAGCGGCTCCATGACCCGGGCGGCGGTCTCCGGGTCCAGGCCGGTCATCGGCTCGTCGAGGACGAGCACCGGGGCGTCACGCAGGATCGCCCTGGCGATGGCCAGGCGCTGGCGCTGGCCACCGGACAGCAGCCTGCCTCGCTGCCCGACCTGGGTGTCGTACCTCGCCGGGAGCCGCTCGACGAACTCGTGCGCCCCGGCCATGACGGCGGCCCTGACGATCTCGTCCATCCCGCAGCCGGGACGGCCGTAGGCGATGTTGTCGCGTACGGTGCCGGAGAAGAGCAGGTTCTCCTGCTGCAGAACGGTCACGGCCTCACGCAGCGCCGTACGAGGAATGTCCCTGATGTCCACGCCGTCGAGCAGGACACGCCCCTCGGCCGGGTCGTGGAAGCGCAGCAGGAGTTTGGCCACGGTCGACTTGCCCGCGCCGCTCGGGCCGACGCACACGACCAGTTCGCCCGGTTCCGCGTGGAAGGTCAGGTGCCGCAGCGTGGGAGTCGACCTGCCCGGATAGGTGAAGCCGACGTCGGCGAAGTCGATCCGTCCCCGTGGCGGCGCGGCGGGCGGTACGGCCCCGGCGGAATCGGTGACCCGGGGCCGGATCCGCAGGATCTCGATCACCCGGTCGGAGCCCGCCGCGGCCTGGGAGACGGTCAGCGCGAGTTGCCCGAGCCCCTGGACCGCCGGGTAGAGGTAGGCGAGGTAGGCCGCGAAGGCGAGCAGCCCGCCGATCGTGAGGCGGCCCGCCATGATCTCCCACGCGCCGACCCCGATGACGACGAGCAGGCAGACGGTCTCGATGATCTGGACGACCGGCCCGTACAGCGCGGAGAGCCTGGCCTGGGTCACGTTGGCCCTCATCCAGGCGCGCCCCTGGGTGTGCAGCCGCCGCGCCTCGGTGCCCTGCCGGTTGAAGGCCTGCACCAGCGCCTGGTTGGCCAGGCCCTCCTCGATGACGCCGTTCATGACGCCGTTGCTGAGCCGCTCACGCGCGGCGGCCGTCCTGAGGCGCGAGGCGAAGAGCTTGGAGACGACCAGGAACGCCGGGACCATCGCGAACGTCACCAGCGCCAGGTCCCAGCGGGTCAGCAGGGCGGCCCCGGCGAAGAAGAACACGCTGACGGTCGTCGTGAGAATCCTGACCACACCGGAGCCGACCAGTTCCTCGATGGCCTCGACGTCGTCGGTGAGCCTGGCCATCAGGTCGCCGAGCCTGCGCCGGTCGAAGAAGTCGGGGGTCAGGGTCTGCATGTGCGCGAACACCCGGTCCCGCAGGCGCAGCAGGAAGCGCTCGCCGCCGACGGCGGTGGCGTAGGAACCGAGGAAGGAGGCCAGCCCGGCGACGACCATCAGGCCGAGCCAGACGAAGGCGGGCTCCCAGAAGGCGTCCAGGTTCTGTCCCGCGAGGACCTCGTCGGTGATGCGGCCGAAAAGCCGGATCGCCCCGATCTCACAGAGGGCCGCCACGATCGCCAGCAGCACCCCGGCCACGAACAGCCTGCGGACCCCCCGGGTGTGCGGCCAGAACCGCCCGAAGGCCTCCCTGATGGAGACGAAAGGGGCCGGTGGGGGGTCGTCCGGAGGACGTGCGGGGGTGGAAAAGGAGAACCGGCGGGTTACCCGCCGGTTCGTCGCTGAGGGAACTACCACCACCAGCCGCCCCAGCCCCAGCCACCACGGCGCCAGCCCCGGCCACCGCATCCGCAGCGACGGCGTCGGCAGCCGCCCCACGCGAGCGGGGCACCGCCGGCCGGGAAGAGCTTTTCGAGTCTCATTGGCTTTCCCTTCTGGTGGAACCTTTCGCGAATCTCCAAATCACGACACTAGCACCGATATATGCATTAACCACTAAACCCCCGATGAATGGATAACGTTTTAACCGGATATGTCATGACATCCTCGGACGCGCCACCGGCCACCCCAAGGGGAACATCACCGCAGGTCAAAACGGCCCCACGGAGCACGCCGTACGGCAAAGCCCCTTCCCCGAAATCAGGGAGAAGCGGAACACCGGGTTCACAGAAAGGTCATCGACCCGCACGGGAGCCCGGTCGCCGCAGATCGGTCCGCGGGCTTCACGTGTCAATCGAAACGCCCCGGGAAAGGCCACGGAAACGGCGGCGCCGCAAACGCCGGGTAAAAGGGGACGGGCCCGCCCCCGTGAGGGGACGGGCCCGTCGGGCCGGTGCGGGGGCTCAGCCCCAGGCGAGCATGCGCAGCGGGTCCTCCAGCATGGCGCCCACGTCGCGCAGGAAGAGCGAGCCCAGTTCGCCGTCCACGATCCGGTGGTCGAACGACAGCGCGAGCGTGCACACCTTCCTGGGCACGATCTGCCCGTCGACCACCCAGGGCAGGTCCCTGATCTGCCCGAAGGCCAGGATCGCCGACTCGCCCGGGTTGAGGATCGGGGTCCCGGCGTCCACCCCGAACACGCCCACGTTCGTGATCGTGATCGTGCCGCCCGACATGTCGGCGGGCTGGGTACGGCCCGCCCGCGCGGTCTCGACCAGCGCCCCCAGGGCGCGGGCGAGGTCGGGCAGCGACAGCGCGTGGGCGTCCTTGACGTTGGGCACGATCAGGCCGCGCGGGGTCGCCGCGGCGATGCCCAGGTTCACCCGGTGCTTGACCACGATCTCCTGGTTCGCCTCGTCCCAGGAGGAGTTGACCATCGGGTAGCGACGGGCCGCGACCAGCATCGCCTTGGCCACCAGCAGCAGCGGCGAGACCTTGACCTCGGCGAAGTCGTCGAGCAGCCGCAGCCGCCTGACGGCCTCCATCGTCCCGGTCACGTCCACCTGGAGGAACTCGGTGACGTGCGGCGCGGTGAACGCCGAGGACACCATGGCCTGCGCGGTCGCCCTGCGCACTCCCTTGATGGGGATGCGCTCCTCGTCGGGTCCCTGCGCCACGGCCGTCGCGCCACGCCCGGGCGCGGCGACCGCGGCGTGGACGTCCTCCCGGGTGATGCTCCCGTTCGGGCCCGTCCCGGTGAGCGTGCCCAGGTCGACACCGAGGTCCTTGGCGAGCTTGCGCACCGGGGGCTTGGCCAGCACCGCGCCCCGCGCGGCACCGGACCCGGCGGGCGCGGCAGGCCCAGCGGGCGCGGCAGCGGGCTCAGCCTGCCGTACCGGAGCCGCCGGAGCCGGAGCCTCGACGGCCGCCGGAGCGGGAGCCGGGGCGGTGGCCGCCGGAGCGGCGGACTTGCGGGGCCTGCGCTTGGCCGTACCCGGCTTGACGCCGTAGCCGACCAGCACGGGCTGCCGCTCCGGCTTGGGGATCGTGGGGACCATGTCCTCGGCGGGGGTCCCGGCCGGTGTCTCCGGAGGACCCGAGCCGTCGTCGACGGTGATGATCGGCTTGCCGACGTCGACGGTCTGCCCCTCCTCGGCCAGCAGCGCGGCGATCACCCCCTCGTACGGCGAGGGCAGCTCGACGATGGCCTTGGCCGTCTCGATCTCCACGATGATCTGGTTGACCTTGACCGGGTCGCCGGGCTTGACGTGCCAGCGGACGATCTCGGCCTCAAGCAGGCCCTCCCCCACGTCGGGGAGCTTGAACTCCTTCACGTCGTCTCCCCTCTAGAACGCGAACACGCGGTCGACGGCTTCGAGGACCCGGTCCAGATCCGGGAGGTAGTGGTCCTCCAGCCTTGAGGGCGGGTAGGGGGTCGAAGGCCCGCCGACGCGCAGCACCGGGGCCTCCAGGTTGTAGAAGCACCTCTCGGTGACCCTGGCGGCGATCTCGGCGCCGAACCCGTTGTAGACGGGCGCCTCGTGGACCACGACGCACCGCCCGGTACGGCGCACCGACTCCACGACCCGGTCCACGTCGAGCGGGTTGAGCGAGCGCAGGTCGACCACCTCGACGGACCTGCCGTCCTCCTCGGCCGCCGTCGCGACCTCAAGGCAGGTCTTCACCATCGGGCCGTAGGCCAGCAGCGTCACGTCGCCGCCCTGCCGTACGATCCTGGCCTGGTCGAAGGGGGTCCAGTCAGCGGCGGAGGAGGCGGTGTCCACCTCGGCCTTCTCCCAGTAGCGCCGCTTGGGCTCGAAGAAGACGACCGGGTCGTCGCTCCTGATCGCCTGCTGGATCATGGTGTAGCCGTCGACGGGGTTGGAGCAGGCCACGACCCGCAGGCCACCGGTGTGGGTGAAGTAGGCCTCCGGCGACTCGCTGTGGTGCTCGACCGCGCCGATGCCGCCGCCACAGGGGATGCGCACCACGACGGGCAGCTTCAGCTTGCCCAGCGAGCGCAGCGGCATCTTGGCGAGCTGGGTGATGATCTGGTCGGCCGCCGGGAAGACGAAACCGTCGAACTGGATCTCGCAGACCGGGCGGTAGCCCCTGAGCGCGAGTCCGATCGCCGTGCCGATGATGCCGGACTCGGCCAGCGGGGTGTCGATGACCCGCTGCTCGCCGAAGTCCTTCTGCAGGCCGTCCGTGACGCGGAAGACACCGCCGAGCTTGCCGACGTCCTCACCCATGATCAGAACCTTGGGGTCGTCCTCCATGGCCTTGCGCATGCCCTCGTTGAGGGCCTTGGCCAGCGTGAGACTCGTCATCCCTCGAACCCCTCCAGGTAGGCGGCGAACTCCGCGCGCTCCTCCTCCATCAGCCGGTGCGGCTCCGCGTACACGTGGTCGAAGATCGCCAGTGGCTCGGGGTCCGGCAGGGCCAGACAACGCCTGCGGACGTCCTTGCCCAGCTCGTCGGCCTCGGCGTCGATCGCGTCGAAGAATTCCTGGTCGGCGATCTCGTTCTTGAACATGTAGGCGCGGACCCGCTCGATCGGGTCCTTGAGCTTCCACGCCTCAAGCTCGCTGGCCACGCGGTAGCGGGTCGGGTCGTCGGAGGTGGTGTGGGCGCCCATCCGGTAGGTGAAGGCCTCGATGAGGGTGGGTCCCTGGCCGGAACGCACGTCGGCCAGGGCCTTGCGGGTGACCGCCAGGCAGGCGAAGACGTCGTTGCCGTCCACCCGGACACCGGGGAAGCCGAAGCCGCTGGCCCTGCGGTACAGCGGGATGCGGGTCTGCTTCTCCAGCGGCTCCGAGATGGCCCACTGGTTGTTCTGGCAGAAGAAGACCACGGGGGCGTTGAAGACCGACGCCCAGATGAACGACTCGTTCACGTCGCCCTGGGAGGTGGCGCCGTCGCCGAAGTAGACCAGCGTCGCGTTCTCCGCGCCGTCGCGCTGCACACCCATGGCGTAGCCGACGGCGTGCAGGGTCTGGCTGCCGATGACGATCGTGTAGAGGTGGAAGTTGTGCTCAGCCGGGTCCCAGCCGCCGTGGTTGACCCCGCGGAACATGCCCAGGAGGTTGACCGGGTCGACCCCCCGGCACCAGGCGACGCCGTGCTCACGGTAGGTGGGGAAGACCATGTCCGTCGCGGCGAGCGCCCGTCCGGAGCCGATCTGCGCGGCCTCCTGACCGAGCAGGGAGGCCCACAGGCCGAGTTCGCCCTGGCGCTGCAGGGCGACCGCTTCCAGGTCGACGCGGCGCACCAGGACCAGGTCCCGGTAGAGACCGCGGATCTCCTCCGGGGTCAGGTCGATGTCGTAGTCGGGATGCTCGACCCGTTCCCCCTCCGGGGTCAGCAACTGGACGAGCTCCGCAGGTGCTTGCGCACCACGAGGGGCCTCGGCTGTCACGTGCCACTCCTGTGTGCTCAGGGCCTTGGGAGGTGGGTTCACCACCGCTGTCCGGCCGGTTAGCAGCGCATCCGATCCGACTGGTGGTGGTTCGTATGCGTTTGTGGACATCGTGGCAGAGGTCACATACCTGTGCGCAAGACCTGCCCCGACATCCATCTCGCCCCTTGTTCCCGCCGGATCACCCCTCTCACCCTCGCATGGACCGCTCCCTCGGCGCACGGACCGGTTCGTCGTGTGGAACGTGCCCGTCTCGCGGTCGCCCGGGCCCCGGGACCAAACGTCCGGCGGAGCCCGTTACTCTTGAGGCGCCTAACCGTCCCCGCAGCGACCAGGAGGAACACCGTGGCGCGCGTCATCGTCGACGTCATGCTGAAGCCCGAGATTCTCGACGCGCAGGGCCAGGCCATCGCCCGCGCGCTGCCGCGGCTCGGCTTCTCCGGCGTCTCCGCGGTACGGCAGGGCAAGCGGTTCGAGGTCGAGATCGACGGCCCCGCCGACGAGGCCGCCCTGGCCGAGGTTAGGAAGATGGCCGAGACCCTGCTGGCCAACACCGTCATCGAGGACTACACGGTCACCGCCGAGGCGTGAGTTTTTGCGGCGCCTTCGGCACCGCGGGCAGTGCCTTTTTGCGCCGCCTGGCGGCGTCGCGGGCTTGGGCGCCTCGAGCCAACGCTTTCCCTCGTCGCTCATCCGCTTCGCTCCTTCGCTCCTCAGTCCAAGCGTCGGCGCGCCCAAGCCGGGTTTCCTGCGCCACCTTCGGCGGCGGCGCGGGGCTTGGGCGCTTCGGGTCGGTGTCTTCCCTCGTCACTGCGTCGCTGCGCTCCTGCGTTCCTCGGTCCAGACACCGACGCGCCCAAGCCGAAACTCCTCACGCACGGCGCCGGTAACCCGTACCTTTTGGCGTCGTGGGTTCGGGGTGGCTGTCATCGGGCGATCATCGAGCGTTGAAGTAGGACCTGGACTGTGGCCTACACGGCGAAGATCCACACAGATCCCGGAACGCCCCTTATCTCAGGGGTAGATCCCTTACGCCCAGGTAGATCACTTTCTGGACCTGCCGTAATCCCACAGCTTGACCAACACTAAATAACATTAAGGTTATTTTGCGGTTAGCCCGGATTCCGCGGGGAAACCTTGACAGGGTGACGTCTGGCCCGGGAAGGGGGTCCGGTGGATATCGAGTTCTCGCTGGCTCTGCCGAGAGAGGCCGTCGGCATACCGATGGTCCGCAGAGCCCTTGGCGACTCGCTTCGCTCACTCGGCGTCACCGAAAGCTGCGTGTCCGACATCCTGCTCGCGGTCACCGAGGCGTGCGCCAACGCCGTACGCCACGGGGGCCCCGCCAACCGCTACGAGGTCGAGGTCGCGATCGGCTACGGCCGTTGTGACGTCCAGATCATCGACAGGGGGCAGGGCCTGGCCCGGCTCCCCGAGCACTACCCTCCGGGCGACACGGAGAACGGCCGGGGCATCCTGATCATGCAGGCCGTGGTCGACGAGATCTCCTTCGGCGTCACGCCGGGCCGGGGCACGACCGTGCACCTGCGCAAGCACCTCGACTGGGACGACGACGCCCTCCTGCTGCGCGAGAGCCTCGCGTGCGAGGGCCTCGTGCGCGAGGGGCTCATGTGTGACAACCGGGTGCGCGTCGGGCTGCCCCGCGAGGACCGCGTCCTCGCCGCGGTGTGAGAGACCCCACAGTTTCACCAGGTCACATGACTGAGAAGGCCATGCCGTACGGCCCGGCGACCTGCGCGTGTGACCCGCTTGTCGGGAACGGATAGCCTGGGCGCACCGCCGCAGACCGCTGTCCACCGTGAGAGACGCCGGCGCGGCGCTCGTTTGTGGAGGGGAACGCTGTCATGAGTGCTGCCCGCGTGGGCGTCGTCACTTTTCCCGGGACTCTTGACGATCAGGACGCGGCGCGTGCCGTACGTCACGCGGGCGGCGAGGCCGTTCCGCTGTGGCACGCCGACCCTGATCTCAAGGGAGTGGACGCGGTCTTCCTGCCCGGTGGGTTCTCCTACGGGGACTACCTCCGGTGCGGGGCCATCTCCAGGTTCGCGCCCCTGATGGAGGAGCTGATCCCGGCGGCCAGGGCCGGGCTTCCTGTTCTGGGCACCTGCAACGGCTTCCAGATCCTCTGCGAGGCCCACCTGCTGCCCGGCGCGCTGATGCGCAACGCGGGGCTGCACTACATCTGCCGTGACCAGGGCATCAGGGTCGAGAGCACCGCGACCCCCTGGACCTCCGACTTCACCGAGGGCCAGGAGATCGTGCTGCCGATCAAGCACGGCGAGGGCCGTTACGTGGCCGACCAGGAGACCCTCGGCGCCCTTGAGGCCAACGGGCAGGTCGTCTTCCGCTACGTCGGGGGCAATCCGAACGGCTCGCTGAACGACATCGCGGGCATCAGGAACGAGGCGGGCAACGTCGTCGGCCTCATGCCGCACCCCGAGCACGCGGTCGAAGACCTCACCGGAGCCCCGAGCACCGACGGCCGGGGCTTCTTCACCTCCATCCTGAAGAAGCTGGTGAACCTGTGAGCGAGCACGAGACCCCGCGCCCCGAGGCGGTTCTGGACACCGTCAAGCGGGCTCAGGACACCCCCGACGAGCGGCAGCCGTACGCCGAGCTGGGCATGAAGCTCGACGAGTACGACCGGGTCCGCGAGATCCTCGGCCGCAGGCCGACCAGCTCCGAGCTGGCCATCTACAGCGTCATGTGGAGCGAGCACTGCTCCTACAAGTCCTCCAAGGTGCACCTGCGCCAGTTCGGCACCAAGGCCCCTAAGTCGGAGGCCCTGCTGGTCGGCATGGGGGAGAACGCCGGCGTCGTGGACGTCGGCGACGGCTGGGCGGCCACCTTCAAGATCGAGTCGCACAACCACCCGTCCTACGTCGAACCGCACCAGGGCGCGGCGACCGGTGTCGGCGGCATCGTGCGCGACATCATGTCGATGGGCGCCAGGCCGATCGCGGTCATGGACGCCCTGCGCTTCGGCGGCGCCGACGCCCACGACACGCGGCGGGTGCTGCCCGGCGTGGTCGAGGGCATCAGCCACTACGGCAACTGCCTCGGGCTGCCCAACATCGGCGGCGAGGTCGTCTTCGACCCCTGCTACATCGGCAACCCGCTGGTCAACGCGCTGTGCGTCGGCCTGCTCCGCAAGGACCAGATCAAGCTGGCCACCGCTCCCGGGCCCGGCAACAAGGTCGTGCTCTTCGGCGCGCTGACCGGCCCCGACGGCATCGGCGGCGCCTCCGTCCTGGCCTCGGCCACCTTCGAGGACGAGTCGCAGGCCAAGCGCCCCAGCGTCCAGGTCGGCGACCCGTTCATGGAGAAGCTCCTGATCGAGTGCTGCCTTGAGCTGTACCAGGCGGACGTCGTCGTGGGCATCCAGGACCTCGGCGCGGCCGGTGTCTCGTGCGCGACCACCGAGCTCGCGGCCAAGGGCACCGGCGGCATGGACGTCAAGCTGGACCTCGTCCCGCTGCGCGATCCGTCGCTGCGGCCCGAGGAGATCCTGATGAGCGAGTCGCAGGAACGCATGATGGCGGTCGTCACCCCCGACGACATCGATGCCTTCATGGCGATCTGCGCCAAGTGGGACATCCCGGCGACTGTGATCGGCGAGGTCACCGACGGCGGACGCCTGGTGATGACCTGGCACGGCGAGACCATCGTGGACATCCCGCCGGGCACCGCGGCCGACGAGGGCCCCGTCTACGAGCGGCCCTTCCACGAGCCCGCCGGGCAGGCCGCCCTGAACGCCGACGTCCCCTCCCGCCTGGCCCGCTCCGAGGACCTGCGCGCCGCGCTGCTGCGGCTGCTCGGCTCGCCGAACCTGGCCTCGAAGGAGTGGGTCACCTCCCAGTACGACCGCTACGTCCGGGGCAACACCGTGCTGGCCCAGCCCGCCGACGCCGGGGTGCTGCGCATCAGCGAGGTCATGCCCGGCGCCGAGGAGACGACCAGGGGCATCGCGCTCGCCACGGACGGCAACGGCCGCTACGCCAGGCTCGACCCGTACGCGGGCGCGCAGCTCGCGCTGGCCGAGGCCTACCGCAACGTCGCGGTGACCGGGGCGACCCCGCTCGCGGTGACCAACTGCCTCAACTTCGGCTCCCCCGAGGACCCCGAGGTCATGTGGCAGTTCGCCGAGGCCACCCGGGGGCTCGCCGACGCCTGCAAGGCCCTCGGGGTGCCGGTGACCGGCGGAAACGTCTCCTTCTACAACCAGACGGGCTCCACCGCGATCCACCCGACCCCGGTCGTCGGCGTGCTCGGTGTGATCGACGACGTGGCGAACCGGGTCCGCAGCGGCTTCACCGCCCCCGGCCAGAAGGTTCTGCTGCTCGGCGAGACCGCGGAGGAGTTCGGCGGCTCCGAGTGGGCGCACGTGGTCCACGGTCACCTGGGCGGCCTGCCGCCGAAGGCCGACCTGGAGGCCGAGCGCGCCCTCGCCCTGGTCCTCACCGAGGCCGCCTCACGCGGCCTGCTGACCGGCTCCCACGACCTGTCCGACGGCGGTCTTGCGATCGCCCTGGCCGAGTCGGTCCTCGCCCAGGGGGTCGGCGCGACGGTCACCCTGCCGGACGACGACGCCTTCGTCGCCCTGTTCAGTGAGTCGTCGGCCCGCGCGCTGGTGACGGTCGCCCCGGAGTCGTTCGAGGCCTTCGCCGAGCTGTGCGCCGCCAACGACGTGCCCTGTCAGTGCCTGGGCCTCACCGGCGGTGACGCGCTGGTCGTGGAGAACGTCCTGGAGATCCCGGCCACCGAGCTGCGGGAGACCCACACCTCGACCCTCCCGGCCATCTTCGGCTGATCCATCCCCGTCGGGGGGTACGGCTCGCGGGCCGTGCCCCCCGACGGCGTTTCTCACGGTCCCCCGCGCCCCCGTGGCCGGGGACCCGCCGTGCCGGTCACCGCTCCTGCTCCGGCTCCGGCCTCTCGTGCCTGCCCGGTCTGGTCCGGGTCTCTGCCTGCTGCCTGGTCAGCGACGGTACGAAGTCCTTCTCCTCGACGGGCTTGCCCTCGTGCTTTCCCATGGAGGTTTCCCTTCTCGCGGGGCTCCCGGCATGACGTACTCACCGTGACTGTAACCTCGCTCCTCGTGTCCGGGGAGAGACAATCGGCTCCCCTGTCGGCCACCGTCAGGCGAGGCTGTCCAGGTGTGCCCGCAGAACGTCGAGGCAGAGCTCGGGCGAGAGCAGGTCGGGATACAGGACGGTGTTCAGGCTGAGGCCGTCGAGCAGGGAGCTCAGCCGCTCGATCTCGATGTCGAGGTCCAGGCCGGGCCGCAGGGTCCCGGTGTCGATCGCGCGCCGGAGAACGCGCCGGACGAGGGCCCGCATCCCCGCCGCGGCCTCACGGGCGAGATCGGCGTCGATCGCGGGGTGGGTCCTGGCCGCGGTGACGAAGTCGACGAAGACCGCAGCCTCGGCGCGGCGGGCCTCGTCGAGGGGCAGCAGTTCGGCGAACAGGTTCAGGGAGAGCCGGCGCCGCTGCTCTCCGGTGAGAGCCTCCAGGTCCCCCACTTCGTCGATGCGGCGCAGCAGCCGTCCCTCGACCCGGTCGAGCATGGACCGCATGGCGAAGCCCATCAGCTCCTGCTGGTTGGCGAAGTAGTGCCGCAGGGAGCCGATGTTCAGCCCGGCCTCGTCCGCGACCGCGCGCAGGGAGGCCGCCTGCAGACCGTCCCTGAAGACGACTCTGAACAGCGCGTCCACGACGTCGGCACGACGGGCGACCGGATCGACCTGCTTGGGCACACCTCTTTTTATCACACCTGTGATATCTTCGATTTATCACACCTGTGATAAATCGAAGGAGGAGCCGTGCAAACGGTGCTGACCCTGATGCTCGTCAGATTCGGCCTGATCGTGGGAGGGCTCGTGGTGGTCGCCCTGATCGCGTTCGGCGTCGCCGTCACGCTCAAGCGCCGGGGCAGGGGTGCCCAGGTCCGCCGATACGCCGAGGCCGCCGCCGGCTACCTCGAAACCCGTGCCACCGCACGGCCCGGGCGGGGAGGTTCCCGTGGACGGCTCGCCGGTGAGGCGGTCCGGTTCGCGGCCCGGTACCTGGATGACGACCAACGTCTTCGGGATGACCGGCCCTCCGAGGACAGTCGGCGCTTCGGGGACGAGCGGTACGGAAGGGACGACCGGTGAGCGGAGACGGGGGCTCGGAACTGCTCGACCACCTGCTGCACGACTTCATCGTCAAGGGGATCATCGTGGCCGTCGCCCTGGTCGTCCTCGCGGTGGGCATGGTGATCATCTGGCGGATGGCCGGGCGGAGCGGCCCCCGCGACCGCGACCGATGACACGCGAGGCACGGGGGTACTCGCGAGCGTGGGCCTACCGGGAGCCGAGGCCTGCCGAGCGCGGAGCGTTTCCGGACACGGGGGTTTCCAGGCGCGGGGCTTTCCGGCGTGAAGGTCCAGGCGTGGAGGTTTCTGAGCGTGGAGCCTTTCCAGGCATGAGAGTTCCAGGCGTGGGAGCCGTCCAAGGCGGGAGCCGTCCAAGGCGGGAACGAGAAAGGCCCCTCCCGGAGTGCGGCCGGGGAGGAGCCTTCCTGGTCCTGCGTGGGGCGCGGGTCGCGCCCCTTCTGTCCGTGAGTCGCGTGAGGCCGGGTGTCCCGACTCCGTCCTCACGCGACCCACCTGGCCCTGCCATTCGTACGGCGGGGGCCGAGGAAGGGCCATCCGCTACGCGGAGCCCTTCCCGTCGAGCTCTCCTGGATCAGGAGAGGCAGATCACATAGATGGTGCCGCTGGCGTTCTTGCCGGACACGGTCCAGCCGGTCGGGGCGCCGCTGCCGGCGTTGGGAGCGCTCGCGTAGATCTGGGCCGAGCCGCTTCCGCTCCCGAGGCTGTAGCCGCCGCCGGTGGCCTTGCCCGAGTCGCAGGTCACGGTCTTGGAATTGCTGCCATAGCCGCCACCGCCGAAGCTGAACTGGGCGGTGTAGGTGTTCAGGGTACCGGCGCCGCCGGAACCGGGCTCACCCTTCTCGCCCTTCTGGCCCTGGGGACCCTGCGGGCCCGCGGGGCCCTGAGGACCCTGGTCACCCTTCTCACCCTTGGCACCGGGCTTGCCGTCCTCACCGGCCGGGCCCTGCGGACCCTGCTTGCCCTGAGGGCCTGCCGGACCCTGGTCTCCCTTGGGGCCCTGGGCACCGGGCTTGCCGTCCTCGCCCGGCTTGCCGTCCGCGCCGTCCTTGCCATCCTTGCCGGGAGCACCCTGCGGACCCTCAGCGCCCTTGGGGCCCTGCGGACCCGCCGGGCCCTGCTTGCCCGGCAGGCCCTGCTCGCCCTTGGGGCCCTGCGGACCGGCCGGGCCCTGGGCGCCGTCCTTGCCCGGGGCGCCCTGCGCGCCACGAGGGCCGGAGCTGGCGATGCCCTGGCTGACGTTGTTGCCGTCACCCCAGGTCACTCGGATCTCGGTGGGCCTGCACACGGCGGACGGGTTCACGATGCGCGCGTAACGCGTCTTCTTGTTCACACAGGCGTGAATCTCGGAACCGGCCGTCGCTGCGACGGCGCTGCCGCCCACGGTGAGCATGGTTCCGGCCAGCACTCCGACGGCCACGACACTAAGCGTGCGGGCGCCCGGCACCTTGAAAGCCACAGGGCTTCCTCTCTGCTACACCAGTTACTGGTGTGTTGGAAGGGGTCATTTAGGACACGCTTAGACCGTTCCATTCGTTGTCACGCTAATCATCACGTTTTCGCATCACTCCCGCTTCGCCGTACCGAACGCCAGTTCAGGGGTGCGGAGGCATCTCACAACGGGCGTGCCGCACGGCGGGCCGCCATGACCTCGACGCCGCCGATCAGCAGGTCGACCCCGAAGGTGTCGTAGACCTCGGCCGAACAGCCGTCGACGAGCGGGGTGGCCATCTCCACGAGGTGCGGGTAGGACTCGCGGGGCAGCGACTGCAGGCTGAGCCGTTTGATCCGCTTGACCTCGGCCGCCTCGTGGTCCGACGGACGGCGCCGGTCGCGCGCCTCCCCTCCGGCGAGGGCGATCGCGCCCTTCAGGAGGTATCTGGCGACCAGGCAGCTCTCCTCGTAGGTGAACCCGGCCTGGTTGATCAGGCCGAGCGCGGTGTCCCACACCCGCAGGAAGCTCGGCACCTCCATCTGGTCCACCTCCTCAAGCACGGAGGCGGCGCACGTGTGCCGTCGCAGGATGCCGACCAGGTCCGCGACGAGACCGCGCAGCCGCTCGTTCCACGGTCCCGTGGCGTCCTCCTGGGTCGCGAAGCCGCGCATCAGGTGGTCGCCCATGCCGACGGTCAGCTGCTCCTTGTTCTTGAAATGCCAGTACAGGGCCATGGGAGTGACACCCAGGTCCTGGGCGAGCCGCCTGATCGTGACCGCCTGGAGTCCTTCGGCGTCACCGATGCGCAGCGCCTGGTCGATGACGGCGTCCCGGGTCAGTTTTCCCATCACGGTTGACAACTATACGCCGTACAAGCTCAACTATGCGATGTACATGTACAACGTATAAGTACACCGTATAGGAGTTGACGTGACGACTGACCGCCGGTGGTGGGCGTTGGGGGCGATCTCGCTCGGGACGTTCATGACCTACCTCGACAACAACGTGGTGAACGTCGCGCTGCCGACGATCCAGCGGGACCTCGGGCTGAGCCTGTCCGGACTTGAGTGGATCGTCAGCAGCTACATCCTGGTGTTCGCCGGACTGATGCTGGCCGGAGGGCGGCTGGCCGACATCCTCGGCCGACGAAGGATCTTCGTGCTCGGGCTGAGCGTCTTCACCCTGGCCTCCCTCGCCGCCGGGCTGGCCACCACCGGCGGCCTCCTGATCGCCGCCAGGGCGGCCCAGGGCGTCGGCGCCGCCCTGCTGACCCCGACCGCGCTCGCCCTGATCAGGTCGGTCTTCCCCGACGCCAGGGAACGTGCGACCGCCATCGGCCTGTGGAGCTCCGTCGGCGCGCTCGCCCTGGCCCTCGGGCCGTTGACCGGTGGTTTCATCAGTGAGAACTGGCGGTGGGGCTGGATCTACCTGATCAACGTGCCCGTCGGGCTGGTGACCGTCGGCCTGACCCTCTGGGCGATCAGGGACACCCCCGACGGCCGCGTACGGCACAGCCTGGACATCCCCGGCCTGGCCACGTCGAGCCTGGCGATGTTCGCCCTGACCTACGGACTCATCGAGGGCGGCCGGGCCGGTTGGACCTCACCGGAGATCCTCGGCGCGTTCGGACTGGCCGTCGCCTTCGCGATCGCGTTCGTCGTCATCGAGCGCCGGAGCCGGGAGCCGATGATCGACCTGTCGGTGTTCAGGTCACGGGTGGTCAGCGGCGGCATGCTCTCGATCGGGCTGTGGGCGTTCGGCGTGTTCGGGATCTACTTCTTCACCGCGCTCTACCTGCAGAACGCGCTGGGCTTCTCCCCCCTTGAGGCCGGGGCCTCCTTCGTGCCGATGGCCCTGGTGATGGCGGTGTCCGCCGCCCTGTCCGCCCGGATCAGCCAGACGGTCGGCACCGCGCCGACCGTGGCGGCCGGACTCCTCGTGATGGCCGGGGCGATCTTCGGGATCTCCTTCGTCGGCGAGGGAGGCACCTTCGGCGACCTGCTGCCGTGGTTCCTGCTGTACGGCCTCGGCGGCGGCCTGCTCGTCCCGGTCACCACGGTCGTCCTGGGCATGCTCCCCGCGGACCGCGCCGGAATCGCCGCGGGCGTGCTGAACGTCTCCCGGGAGGTCTTCGGCCTGCTCGGCGTCACGATCCTCGGGGCCATCCTGAACGGCAGGCAGACGGCGTTCCTCGCGGACGGCGCGGGCCCGCTGACGGCCTTCCTCGACGCCTACCGGACGACCCTGGTGATCGCGGCGCTCATCGTGCTGGTCGGGGTGCCGGTCAGCCTGTTCTCCCTGCGCCGGTCCCGCTCGGGGCGGGACGGGGACAGGCCCGCGGAGGCCGTACCGGCGATGGCGCAGGGATGAGGAAGTACGGTGCCGCCCGCGACCCCGCCCAGATGGGCGCGGGCGGCACCGGGATCATCGGGTCAGGAGCCGATCTTCCCGCCCCTCCTGTGCCAGGTGACCACCACGGCGGGGCGGGGCTGACTGGTGCCCCCGTCCGGCCAGTGGCTGCTCGGCGCCTCCGGGGTGGCGCCGTTGGTCTCCCCGGGGTGCTGGACGGCCGTGAAGACACTGCGCTGGTCGGGGCTGACCAGGGGGCCACAGGTCTCCGCGCCGACCGGGACGCTCAGGAACTGCTTGAGGTGGCCGCGCTCGGGACCGCGGACCGGCATGACGAACAGGCCGTCGTGGGCGCCGAGCTGGTTGCCGTCGGTGGAGATCCACAGGTTGCCGTCGCCGTCGAAGGCGACGTTGTCCGGGCAGGAGATCGGCGAGACCTTCGTCTTGTCGAACCCGGCGAAGTAGGTCGCCGGGTCGTTCGGGTCACCGCAGACCAGCGGCAGCGACCAGGAGAAGGTCGTGGCGCCCGCGTCGTCGCGCCGCTCCGTGATCTCCAGGATGTGGCCGTGCTTGTTGGCCGGACGCGGGTTGGCCTCGTCCACCTGCGCGGGGGTCCGGTTGGCGTTGTTGGTCAGCGCCACGTAGACGCCACCGGTGACCGGGTTGCGCTCCACGTCCTCGGGACGGTCCATCTTGGTCGCGCCGACCTTGTCCGCCGCCGACCGGGTGTAGACGAGGACCTCCTGGGCCGTCATGCCGGGCACGTGCGAGATGCCGCCGGTCACCAGCGGAATCCACTGCCCGGAGCCGTCGAAGCTTCCGTCTGAGGGCAGCTTGCCGCTGCCGTCGATCTCCTTGGCCGGGCTGTCCCCGGTGAACTTCGCGACGTACAGCGTGCCCTCGTCGAGCAGCGTCCGGTTGTGCCGGTCGAAGCCGGGGATGTAGCGCCTCTTCGAGACGAACTTGTAGACGTACTCGAACCGGGAGTCGTCCCCCATGTAGGCCACGACCCGGCCGTCCCTGGCCAGGGTGGTCGTCGCGCCCTCGTGGGCGAGCCTGCCCAGGGCGGTGCGCTTGATCGGGGTCGAGGTGGGGTCGAACGGGTCGATCTCCACGATCCACCCGAACCTGTTGACCTCGTTGGGGTGCTTGGCCAGGTCGAAACGCTCCTCGACCCGGTCGAACCTGCGGTTGCCCGCCGGGACGCCGGTCGTGGGGCTCACGCCGTACCGGGAGAGGTAGGGCTTCTGGGCCTCGGGGACGCCGTTGCCGTTGACGAAGTACTGGTTGAAGTTCTCCTCGCCGCTCAGCACCGTCCCCCACGGGGTCGTGCCGCCGGCGCAGTTGTTGAGCGTGCCGACCGGGGTGGTGCCCGCCGGGTCGGCCGCGGTCTTCAGCAGGTCGCCGCCCGCGGCGGGCCCGGTGAAGCGCATCGGGGTCAGCGCGGTGATCCGGCGGTTGTAGCGGCGGCGTCCCCGGGTGACGAGCCGCCACTGCCCGGTCCCGCCGACCCGCTCGACCTCGACCACCGAGCCGCCGTGTGCGGCCAGCGCGATCCTGATCTGCTCCTCGGTCGCGGCGTCACCGTTGGTGTAACCGCGGAACATCAGGTTCTCGTCGGTGTACTCGTGGTTGACCCAGAGCAGGCCACGGTGGCCGCCCAGCGGGAAGAAGGTGACGAAGTCGTTGTTGTAGCCGAACTGCTTGGCCTGCGCGTCCGCGCTCTGGTTCTCGAAGTCGAAGGCGGGCGCGTCGGGCAGCACCGGGTCACCCCAGCGCACCACCGGCGCCGTCTCGTAGCCCTCGGGAACCGTCACCCTGTCGTCGGTGTTCGGCGGGACCGCGGTGAAGGTGAGCCTGCCGCCGCCGTGACCCCCGTGCCCTCCCGGGCCGCCGTGACCGGGACCGAAGGCCTGCGCCGCGTCGTCGGGGCCGGGAGCGGCCAGGGCCGGGGCCGCGCCCGTCGCGACGGCGCCGATCGCGAGCGCGCCGAGGGTGCCCGCGCGCAGCACCCCGCGGCGGGAGACGACCTCGGCGACCACGTCACCGAAGTAGGTGTTCTCGCTGGTGTTCTGGACGTCGTGAGCGCACTGGTTGCCGCAGCGGAACCAGCAGGTCAGCGCGCTGCGTCCACCCCCGTGAGGGTTGGCCAGCAGGGGGAGCGCTCTGCGCGGTGACACGTTCGCCACGGGGGCCTCCAAGGTTGTGGTGCGACCGGTTCGGCTGGACGTTACGAGGGCCGGGGGAATCCGGAGTGAACGACGTCTGCCCACCCGGTGAAGCGTGTGTCGCGATCCCCACCCCGAGCCGGGGGATGATGGGAACGTGCCTCCTCACAAGCCGGATCCCGCCAAGGTCCACGCCGCCCTCGACGCCCAGCTCGTCGCGCTCGGCGAGCCCGCCTACGACGGCGGGGAGACGACCGCCGAGTTGCTGCGGGCCTGCGTCGCCGTGGTGCTGCGGGCCTACGACCTGGGCCTGCGCCCCGAGCGGGAGGCCGCCCGCTTCGCCGTACGGCACCTGCTCGACCGGCTGGCCACGGCGGCTCCGGGACGGACCGTCGAGGTGCGGGTCCCGCCGTACGCCGCGGTGCAGTGCGTCGAGGGGCCCCGGCACACCCGGGGCACCCCGCCGAACGTGATCGAGACCGACGCGCTCACCTGGCTCGAACTGGCCACCGGGCGGCTGACCTGGGAGCGGGCCGAGGAGGAGGGCAGGGTCACGGCGAGTGGAAGCCGGGCAGACCTCTCCGCCCACCTGCCCGTCGCCTAGAAACCACCCGAAGGTCTCGCCCGCCACACCGTAGAACCACCCGGAGCACGGCGTGCGGCTGACCGAGGTCGTCTCCTTCTCGTCGCCCGCCACGCCGTAGGACCACTCGGAGCCCCTCACGACCGCCCCCGTGCCCACCCACCACCGCAGGCTGCCACTACGGTCGGCCACCGTGGGCCACAGTGGGGCCCATCGCGGGGCCGCTACGAGAGTCATCGTGAGCCACGGTGGGACCGCTGTGGAGCCGCTGCGGCCATCACCTACGACCGCCACTGTGGCGCGCTCTGGACCTGTACACCCAGCCGCTCCTCGACACAGCGCTGCTGCAGGCCGGGCGGCAGGTCCATGCAGTCACCGACCGTGCTGTAGAACCACGTCAGGAACACCACAGCGATGATCAGCGCCAACACGCTCAGCACGATGCCCCCGACGGCGCGCCCCCGGTTGGAGTCCTTCACGAAGGCGACGATGCCGATGACCAGTCCGGCGATGGCCGTCAGCACGCCGAGGCCGCACACCACGAGCAGGAAGATGCTCGCGATGCCCAGCACGAGCGACGCCGTGCCGAGCCCGCCGCCCCGCGGCTTCTGGTAAGGGCTCTGGTAACCCCCCTGGTACGGCGGCGCCCCCGGATAGCCCGGTCCCCCCGGCGTGAGCGGCGGCTGGTAGGGCTGCTCCTGCCCGTACGCCCCTTCCCGACCGGCCCCCGGATGCTGCCCGTACGGCCCCTCCTGCCCGGCCCCCGGATGCTGGCCATACGGCCCTTCCTGTCCGTACGGTCTCTCTTGTCCGGCTCCCGGGTACCCCTGTCCGTACGGCCCCGCCTGACCGCTTTCCCGGTGTTCCTCGCCGTACGGTCCCTCCTGGCCTCCCCGGTGGCTGGCGGCCTGCTGGCCGTACGGCGATGCCCCTCCGCTCGCTCCGCCGTACGGAGCGCCCTGGCCCTGGGCGCCCTGACCTCCGTAGGGACTGGCGCCGGGAATGCCTCCGTACCGGCCGGGCTCGGGATGCTGGAACACCTCGGTGGCGTCCGAGCCCCTGTCCGGGCCCCTGTCCGGGCCTCTCTCTGGGCCCCTGTCTGAGCCGGGGTCGGTCTGGAGGGGTTCCGGGACCTCGGGAGCGGTCGGCAGGTCGGGATGACGCGGTGTCACCGGTTCGTCCGGCGTGGAGATCGGCTCCCCCGGCGGCCTCTCCCATCGCCCCGGCGCCCCGGGTTCCGGCGCCCCCGGCACTCCAGGACCGGGCACTCCCGGCGTTCCCGGGCTCGGCACTCCAGGACCGGGTCCCGGCGTTCCCGGGCTGGGCACTCCAGGACCGGGCAGCCCCGGTTCCGGGGCTCCCGGCTCCCGGGGCACCGGCCCGCGCGGTTCTGGAGACCACGGCTCCGGCTCCTCGGGAATCGGCCGCCTGGGCTCGGGAGAACGCGGCTCCGGTTCCTCCTCTCCCGGGGCCGTCGGGTGCTCCCGGCCCGACGCCTCCTCGGGCTCCCCGTCTGGCCACCGGTCCCGCTGTTCCCGCCGCGGATCAGGCTGGTTCGGGTCCTCAGGTGTTGTCACGTCCACTCTCCCGACGTGTAGGGATGCCGGATACCCCACACTCCCCCGGCTCTTTGCCGTGAAACAGGCCGACACGGCAAAACACTGACGATTGTTCGGCAACGGTGCGGCAGACGGCGGAGAAGGCCCCCGGGTTCGAGCAACGAGGAAGCCGACCTAGACTGAAGCATGTGCTGAAGGGCGACGGCCAGCTGAGCCATGACCTTGACCCCCGTGACCGGCCTCCGAAAGACGCGTGCGGCGTCTTCGGCGTCTGGGCACCCGGGGAGGAAGTCTCCAAACTCACCTACTACGGGCTGTACGCGCTGCAGCACCGCGGGCAGGAGTCCGCGGGCATCGCGGTCAGTGAGGGAAGCCGCATCCTCGTCTACAAGGACATGGGCCTTGTCGCCCAGGTCTTCGACGAGTCGATCCTCGGCACCCTCCGCGGCCACCTGGCGATCGGGCACTGCCGCTACTCGACCACCGGGTCGAGCGTCTGGGAGAACGCCCAGCCGACGCTGAGCTCGACCGAGGAGGGCGGCCTCGCGCTCGCCCACAACGGAAACCTGATCAACACCCCCGAGCTCTCCCAGCGGCTCGCCCCCGGCTCGACCAGGGCGACGACCGACACCGAGGTGCTCGCCTCACTGCTCGCCCAGGACCGCAGCCAGCCCATCGAGGACGCCGCCGCGGAACTGTTCCCGCAGGTCAAGGGGGCGTACTCGCTCGTCTTCATGGACGAGCGCACCCTCTACGCCGCCCGTGACCCGCAGGGCATCCGCCCGCTGGTGCTCGGCCGTCTCGAACGCGGCTGGGTCGTCGCCTCGGAGACCGCCGCGCTGGACATCGTGGGCGCGACCTTCGTCCGCGAGATCGAGCCGGGCGAGCTGATCACCATCGACGAGCGGGGTGTGCGCTCGCGCAAGTTCGCGCTCCCCGAGCCCAAGGGCTGCCTGTTCGAGTACGTCTACCTGGCCCGTCCCGACACCACGATCGCCGGGCGCAGCGTGCAGAGCACCCGCGTCGAGGTCGGCCGGGTGCTGGCCCGTGAGCACCCCGTCGAGGCCGACCTGGTCATCCCGACGCCCGAGTCCGGCACCCCCGCCGCCGTCGGCTACGCCGAGGCGAGCGGCATCCCGTACGGCCAGGGCCTGGTCAAGAACTCCTACGTCGGCCGTACGTTCATCCAGCCGTCCCAGACGATCCGCCAGCTCGGCATCCGGCTGAAGCTCAACCCGCTGAAGGAGGTCGTCGCGGGCAAGCGTCTGGTCGTGGTCGACGACTCCATCGTGCGCGGCAACACCCAGCGGGCGATCGTCAAGATGCTGCGCGAGGCGGGGGCCAGGGAGGTCCACGTCCGCATCTCCTCCCCGCCGGTCGCCTGGCCGTGCTTCTACGGCATCGACTTCGCGACGCGGGCCGAGCTGATCGCCGGTTCGCTCAGCGTCGAGGAGATCCGTGCCTCCCTGGGCGCCGACTCCCTCGGTTACATCTCGATCGAGGGGCTGACCGAGGCGACCACGATCCCCGCTGAACGGCTCTGCCGGGCCTGTTTCGACGGCGTCTATCCCATCGCCATCGACCAGGACAACGTCGGCAAGTACGTCCTGGAAGCCAAGCTGTGATCCTGTCTGTGATCCCGCAGAACACCTCGGAGACCGCATGACCAGTTACGCCGCCGCCGGTGTGGACATCGACGCGGGCGAACGCGCCGTCGAGCTGATGAAGGCGAAGGTCGCGCGGGCGCGACGGCCCGAGGTGGTCGACGACGCCAGCGGCTTCGCCGGTCTGTTCGACGCCTCGGCGCTGCTCGGTTACCGGCGTCCGCTGCTGACCACCTCGACCGACGGGGTCGGCACCAAGGTCATGCTGGCCCAGCGCCTCGGCAAGCACGACACGATCGGCATCGACCTGGTCGGCATGGTCGTGGACGACCTGGTGGTCTGCGGTGCGGAGCCGCTCTTCATGACCGACTACATCGCCTGCGGCAAGGTCGTCCCCGAGCGGATCGCCGAGATCGTCGGCGGTGTCGCGGAGGGTTGCCGCCTGGCGGGCTGTGCCCTCGTCGGCGGTGAGACGGCCGAGCACCCGGGCGCCATGGGCGCCGACGAGTACGACCTGGCGGGCGCGGCGACCGGTGTGGTCGAGGGCGACGAACTGCTCGGCCGTGACCGGGTCCGCGAGGGTGACGTGGTGCTGGCGCTGGCCTCCTCCGGCGTGCACTCCAACGGCTACTCGCTGGTACGGCACGTCATCGCGCAGGCCGGTCTTTCGCTCGACGACCAGTTCGCCGAGCTCGGCCGCACGCTCGGTGAGGAACTGCTGGAGCCGACCAGGATCTACGCCCTGGACTGCCTTGAGCTGACCCGTGCGACGGAGGTCCACGCCTACGCGCACATCACCGGCGGCGGCCTTGAGGGCAACCTGTCCCGTTCCCTGCCGCCGACGCTCGACGCCCTGCTCGACCGCTCCTCCTGGACCCCGCCCGCGGTCTTCGGGCTGCTCGCCGGGCACGGGAAGATCGCGCAGGCCGACATGGACCGCACCTTCAACCTCGGGGTCGGCATGGCCGCGATCGTCGCGCCGGAGGCCGTCGATCCGGCCCTGGCGCTGCTCAAGGCGCGCGGCCTGCCCGCCTGGGTGCTCGGCGAGGTCGTCCCCGGCACGGGTGTCGCGCGTTACCGCTAGCCGTGTACGGCGAGCCCCGGGTGGATGGCCACCCGGGGCGTCTCGGCGTCCGGAACGCCTCCGTGAAAACGCCGAACAGCGCTCCGGGAGCCGGAGCGCTGTCGGGAAAAGACGCAGGGAGAGAACACCCGGTGGTCTTTCGGCCTCCGGGTGTCTCTCACTCGTATTCGAAGTGAAGCCGCCTAACGCCGGCCGGACGTCCCGTCTTCACGGTCGTCTCCGGAGCCGTAGTCATCGGCGTAATCGGCGTACCGCTCAGCCAGTTCGTCATAGGAGTCGTTGGCGTCGTCATTGTGGTTGGAGTCGTCTCTGACTCCGAGCTCGTCGCGAAGACGCTCAAGATCAGTGCCACCGCTGTTGTACTTCAGCTGGCGAGCAACCTTGACCTGCTTGGCCTTTGCTCGGCCGCGCCCCATTGGCTCGACCCCCTCGTGTGGGGTCGTGCCCGACCCCTCGTCGCTAACGCACCACGCACTGACGCCACCTGACTTGAGGCGTCAGCTCTCGTTCGACTACAACCGTACCCGTTTTACGCCCGGCTCGGTACGCCGTATGGGCGTGATGGGCTAGCGGCCCAGCCAAATGCCCCTAATTCGCCCGACTTCCGACATTCTGCGCTCCGCTAGCCTATCGGCTGCGACCGCCGGAGGGACGCCATCCTCGTCCGCCGTCACGAAGATCTTGAGAGTCGTGTCGAAGATCTGGGTGGCCTTTGCCTTCGCGCGGCCCATGTCGAACCCGTGGATCTCGTCGGCCACCTGGATGACGCCGCCGGAGTTGACCACGTAGTCGGGCGCGTAGAGGATGCCGCGGTCGGCGAGCTCCTTCTCCACCCCCGGGTGCGCGAGCTGGTTGTTCGCCCCGCCGCACACGATCTTGGCTCGCAGCCTGGCCACCGTCTCGTCGTCGAGTGCCCCGCCCAGGGCGCACGGCGCGTAGACGTCGATGTCCGCACCGGTCAGCGCGACCTGGTCGGCGACCACCTCGACCTGCGGGTGCCTGGCGCGGACCCGCTCGACGGCCCGCTCGCTGACGTCGCAGACCACGACCTCGGCTCCGGCCTCGACGAGGTGGTCGACCAGGCGGTGGCCGACCTTGCCGACGCCCTCGACACCGACCCTCCTGCCGCGCAGTTCCGACGTGCCGTGGACGTGCTCGACGGCGGCCCGCATGCCCTGGAACACGCCGTAGGCGGTCAGGATCGAGGAGTCGCCCGCCCCGCCGTTGGCCAGTGTGCGGCCGGTCACGTAGGAGCTCTCGCGGGCCACGAGGTCCATGTCCTCGCTGTAGGTGCCGACGTCGCAGGCCGTGAAGTAACGGCCGCCGAGGGACTGCACGAACCTGCCGTAGGCGCGCAGCATGGCCTCGTTCTTGTCGACGGCGGGATCTCCGATGATGACGGCCTTGCCGCCGCCGAGGTCGAGACCGGCCAGGGCGTTCTTGTAGGCCATCGCCCGGGAGAGGTTGAGCACGTCGGTCAGGGCCGCCTGCTCGCTGTCGTAGGGGTAGAACCTGGTGCCGCCCAGGGCGGGGCCGAGGGCGGTGTTGTGGATGGCGATGATGGCTCGCAGGCCGCTGCGCTCGTCGGAGCAGAACACGACCTGCTCGTGCCTGGCCTGGCTGTTCGCTGGGCTGGTGTCCTTGTGGGACAGCCCGAAGACGTCGGTCACGGTGGTGGCTCCCGGTCGTCCGTCCGCCGCTCCGTTGCGGCGGAGATCACCCTCAGCGTAGCCAGAACCATGTAACGAGCCGCGATCGCGCCCCCTGGGTCTCACCAGCCGAGACACCATGGACGACGGAACTCCTCACGACGGCGGCACCGGACAACGGCCCGCCCTTCGTGACACGATGCGGACGTGCTGCCCTATGCCGCGTACCTCCGTGTCTACGAACCGCTGACCGCGTTCGCCCCGCCGGAACGCTCATCCTGGGCCGCCTACGCCGAGGCCACCGACCGGCCTCGCCGCGCGGGCGCGCTCCACGCCGAGCACGGCGAGGCCGTACGGCGTCTCCTGGGGGTGCCCCCGTCCCCCGCTCCCGCCCAGGAGAGCCCCAACGCCTACCTCAGGCGTGTCGAGGACGTCCTCTACGTCTGCCCGTGGCAGAGCCGGCTGAGATCGTGGCTGGCCTTCTCCCGCTTCCGTGGTTCGACCCCCGTGAGGCTGATGGAGCGGTTCGTACCGATCTCCGTCGCCGAGCAGACGGCCGACGACTTCGACAAGTTCAAGCGCCGTGGCGGGGCCGCCGCGTTGCGCACCCATATCCGTACCTCGACCTGGCACGTTCCCACGTCGTGGTTCGTCCCCTTCGACGGCAACGAGCGCTGGCTCGTGCTCGAAGGAGAGGGAGACCCCGAGGGCACGACCACCACGAGGAACCTCATCTACGTGACGTCCATGGCCCACGCCAGACGGCGCTGCGCCCGCGCCCTGCAGATCATCCGCAGGCAGGTCGGCGAGGTCGCGGTCGCCGCCGAGGTCGAGGAGATCGCCCGCTGGCTTGAGGAGTTCCACCCGCACTCGCTCGTGGAACTCGACTACGGCGGCATCGTCCACCTGATGGGCGACGACAAGCTCCAGGCCGACCAGTCGGTCGCGGAGATCGCCGCCGCGCTGACAGGTCTGGAGAACGGCGAGGAAGAGTTGGCCTACGCCATGTACCAGCGCGTGATCCTCCGCTGGAGATCAATACAACTTCTCGAATCAGCAAACTGAGTCGCAAATCATCCCTCTGACCTGCATAAGTAGGTTCGTCGATGACCGGTGACACGTCTACGAACTGAGTAGTTTGCCGTTTTCACTGCGATACCACGAAACGTGTCGCTAGAATCACCGAGCGTGACAACAACAGGTGCACAAGAGAGATGAGCCACTCAAAGGCTCGCCAATCGCTCTACGTGGCTGTATGGTCACATCGGGTGATGCCGCATATGGCCCGAACAGCCGCACGCAAGGGGCCATAGGGGGACAACATCCGTGACAAGCGTCAAGTCGCAGGATCGCTGTCGCCGGTCCACATGGAGGAGAGGCCGCACAAATGTCAGCTCGTACACCCGAGGCAGAGCCGCTGCTCACCCCGGCGGAGGTCGCAACCATGTTCCGGGTCGATCCCAAGACCGTCACCCGGTGGGCGAAGGCCGGGAAGCTAACGTCCATTCGCACACTCGGCGGACACCGCCGCTACCGGGAAACCGAGGTTCGCGCGCTGCTGGCGGGGATTCCGCAACAGCGCTCGGAGTAAGACGGGGGCCGTCACGGACCTAGGGGGGATCCAGCGCGCGCTCACGTCGGATTCGTGAGCGCGTGAGGCCAAACGGGTTATGTGGGATGCGGCGTCGCCCGCCCGGCGCCGCCCCACATCGTCCCGTACGGCCACGCGGCCCCGAAGCCTGGTCCCACCCCTGCCCCGGCCCCCACACTCCGTCCGCACGCTCCGTAACCCACGGCCCGCCCGGTGATCTCCCGAGCCGGTCACGGTGCGTGTTCGGAGACCAGGTTCTCCAGCAACGGCACGACCCTCGGGTCGTGACCGGCCGCCACGCCGAGCGTGGCCACCATGTGGTCGACCAGTATGCGCTCGACCACCCGCCGGTCGACGTCGCGGTACTCCAGCCAGTCGAGGGCCGCCGTCTCGACCGAGGCGATCCACGAACGCAGCGTGACCCGCAGGACGGGTCCGGGTTCCTCGACCCGCAACAGCCTCATCACCAGGCCCAGCAGGCGGTGCCGTACCCCGTCGACGATCTCGCCGACCTCGCCACTGCGGTTGGCGGGGCCGCCTCTGACCAGCGCCGCGAAGCCTGCGGCGCGTTCCTCGACGAAGTCGAAGTAGCGTTCCAGCCCCACGGCGAGCCGCTCGACCGGGCCGCCGTTCTCGCTCGGCTGCAGCCGCGCCTCAAGTTGGTCCGCCGCGCTGCGCAGCGCGGCCACGTAGAGCTCCTGTTTGCCGCCGAAGTAGTGGTAGACCAGCGCCCGCGACGTGCCCGCGGCCGAGGCGACGTCGTCGATGGAGACGTCCTCCGCGTCGCGCGCGCCGAACAGCTCAAGGGCCGCCGCCACGAGTTCCTCACGCCGCCGGTCGACGCTGAGCCTGCGCCGTGCGGGACGCGCGCCCCGCCCCGCGGGTCTGTCCCGTTCCCGTTCCTCGGCCCCGGATATCGAACCCACGTCCCGCACACTAGCCGAGCCGATCAAGGGGTGGCGGGGAGAAACAAGAGTCGTTTTTCGGGCTTTCGCCGTGGTGAGCCGCCATCTGGGTGACCGGAGTGGGGGGAAAGATCCAGGAAACAGCCTTCAGGCCGTACCCGATTCGTAACTCGATCGTTTTGAGTGACAGGTGCCCATCCACCACTTCCCGGGGGAGAGCCATGTCAGGACCACCGGTCAACACCACCGTCACCCGAGCGCGCGAGTTCGCCGACCCCGTCCTACAGGACGGCGCGGGGCCGCGTCCACGGCCCACGATCCGCAATGTGGCCGAGCGCGCCGGTGTCTCCAAATCACTGGTCTCGCTCGTGCTGCGCGGATCGCCGCACGTCAGCGAGCACCGGAGGCAGGCGGTGCTCCAGGCGGCCAGAGAGCTCGGATACCGGCCGAACGCGGTCGCCCGCAGCCTCGTCGAGGGCCGCACCCACCTGGTCGGGGCGCTCGTCGCCGACCTGCACAACCCCTTCTACGCCGAGTTCCTCGACGGCCTGC
Organism: Streptosporangium sp. NPDC020145; assembly: GCF_040631275.1. Classification (NCBI taxonomy): domain Bacteria; kingdom Bacillati; phylum Actinomycetota; class Actinomycetes; order Streptosporangiales; family Streptosporangiaceae; genus Streptosporangium; species Streptosporangium sp. NPDC020145. Next base: position 50,280 of record NZ_JBEXZT010000011.1, read on the forward strand.
AGGAGAGCCTGCACGGCGACGGCCTGCGGCTGCTCATCGGCAACAGCCAGTGGGACCCGGCCTTCGAGGACGAGGCGGTCGAGGCGTTCCTCGAACTGCGCGTCGACGGCCTCGTCCTGCTCGGCATCGCGCCGACCAGCGAGACGCTCGTCGAGGCCACCGGCTACACGCCGACGGTCGTGGTCGGCGAGCGTGACATCGAGCTGGGCGGTGTGGACATCGTCGTGGACGACGACCAGCTCGGGGCGCGGCTGGCCATCGACCACCTCGTGGAACTCGGCCACCGCAGGATCGCCCACATCGAGGGCACCCGGTTCTCCTCGGGCCGCTTCCGGTGCGAGGGCTACCTGGTCGCGATGCGCAGGCACGCGCTGGCGCCGTACATCATGGTCGAGCAGGGCGAGTGCACCGAGGAGGGCGGGGCGGAGGCGGCGCGCAGGCTGCTGACCCGCGACCCCCGTCCCACCGCGATCTTCGCCGCGAACGACACGGTGGCGATCGGGGTACTCGCCGCCGCCGCCGAGCTCGGTCTGCGGGTGCCCGAGGACCTGTCGGTCGTGGGATACGACAATGTCCACCTCGCCGGGACCCAGCCGATCTCGCTGACGACCGTCGACCAGCCCCGCAGGGCGATGGGGCGCTCCGCGGCGGCGCTGCTGAGCGACCGGATCGGCGACCCGGGCAAGGTCGCGCGGCTGCGCGAGATCACTCCCAAGCTCGTCGTACGGCGCAGCACGGGCCCCGCGCTGCCGTAGGGAGCCTGCCTGGAGCGTTACAGGTCCAGGCGGGCCCCAAGTCCCCGTCAAAAGCAGGTCAACCCTCGATGTCGCGAAGACACGCGGGTGTTGACTGCGATGTGACGAGGGGGTAGCAATGCGTGATCCTGAGCTGATTTCGTGTGCCCAACGGGCGGCCGCCGAGCTTGAGCGGGCATGGGCGCACTGGCGGGCCACCAGAGGGCGCGGCGAGGACACGGGCGCCGAGTCCGTCGCGAGCTACGTGGCCCATTCGATCGACCATCCATGGGGCCGTCCGCGTGTGGTTCTCGGACTGGACGCGGACGACGCCAGAGAACTCGCCGCGCTGCTGCAGAGGCAGGAGACGGGAGAGCGGGTCTGGTGACCGCCGGGGTCTCGGCGAGGTAACGGTCCCGGGCCACGTAGGTTGGGTGGTTGACGGTTCCTTCGAGGAGGATGAGCGTGACCAGCAAAGCACTCGTGGCCACTCTTGCTCTGTGCGGCCTTGGCGTCGCCGCCTGTGGCGGCACCACGGGCGGCACCGGCGCGGCCCCGGCGCAGAACGGCGGCCCCGCCTCCGGTACGGCCTCACCCGCCTCCGCGCTGTCGGAGCGGACGGCGACCCCGGCTCCTGAGACCCCGGCGACGGGCGGGAGCGTTCCCGCGGACCCGCTGAAGGGCAAGGTCGTGGTCATCGACCCCGGCCACAACGGGCAGAACTACCGGCACCCTGCGGAGATCAACAAGCAGGTCGACGTTCTGACCCAGAAGAAGGCCTGCGACACCACCGGCACCGAGACCAACAACGGTTACACCGAGGCGGCCTTCACCTGGGACGTCTCCCAGCGGCTGGCCAAGATCCTCAAGAGCAGGGGCGCGACGGTCAAGCTCACCCGGCAGAACAACTCGGGCTTCGGGCCGTGCATCACCGAGCGGGCCGCGGTCGGCAACAAGGCCCACGCCGACGCGGCGATCTCCATCCACGCCGACGGGGCGTCCGCGGGCGACCACGGCTTCCACATCATCATGCCGAAGAAGATCAACGGACCGGTCGACCCGGTGGTCGGGGCGTCCAGGAAGCTCGGCATCGACGTACGGAACGCCTACAAGGCGGGCACCGGGACGCCCTACTCCACCTACATCGGTAGCAAGGCCCTCGACTTCCGCAACGACCTGGGCGGCCTGAACCTCTCCACGGTGCCGAAGATCTTCATCGAGTGCGGCAACATGCGCAACGCGGGGGACGCGGCGAATCTCCAGAGCCCGGCGTTCCGCCAGAAGGCCGCCCTCGCCCTTGCCAACGGGCTGCAGAACTATCTCAAGTAATGCGCGATCATGTTCGATTTGACATGATCTGAAGCATGAATGCGCCGTTGCCACGTCCTGTCGCCTTCGAAACCTCCACCGACTCGTTCGAGCTCTCCCCGGGGGCTCCCGTCGCGGGCCCCGCCGACCTGGCCGGGGCCGTACGGCTGGCACTGTCCGTGCTCGACCTGAGGCCCGCGGGGGCGGGAGAGGCCGGGGCGGTCACGGTCGAGCACGACGCCGCGCTCGGCCACGAGGCCTACACGCTTGAGGTGACAGGCCGGGGGGTGCGGATCGCGGCCGGCGACCGCCAGGGGGCGTTCTACGCGGGCCAGACGCTGCGGCAACTGCTGCCCGACGCGGCCTTCCGCGCGGCTCCCGTTGAGGCCGGGGGTGCGGGCTGGACCGTTCCCGGTGTCACCGTGCGGGACGCGCCGCGCCTGGCGTGGCGCGGGGCGCACCTGGACCTCGCGCGGCACTTCCTGCCCAAGCGGGAGGTGCTCAGGATGATCGACCTCATGGCGGTCCACAAGCTGAACCGGCTCCACCTGCACCTGGTCGACGACCAGGGGTGGCGGGTCGAGAGCCGGGCCTACCCCCGGCTGCACGAGGTCGGCTCGCACCGGCCGCGTACGATCGTCGGGCACCACGAGGACGCCCCGGTCTACGACGAGGTGCCGCACGGCGGGTACTACACGCTGGACGACCTCGCGGAGATCTCCGGGTACGCCCGCGCGCGGGCCGTGACGGTCGTGCCCGAGATCGACGTACCGGGGCACGCCTGCGCGATCCTGGCGGCCTACCCCGAGCTCGACGCGCGGGCGACCGGCGGCAGGACCCCCGAGCCGTTCACCGTGCTGGACCGCTGGGGCATCTCGACCGCCATCCTGTCCCCGCTGCCGTCGACCGTCGACTTCCTGACCGTCGTCATCGACGAGATCCTGGGGGCACTCGGCGAGACGCCGTACGTGCACATCGGCGGGGACGAGTGCGTGCTCGACGACTGGGCCGCCTCCCCCGAGATCGTCGCCTTCCAGGCGGAGCTCGGCCTGGAGAACGTGGGCGACCTGCACGCGTGGTTCCTGCGCAGGCTCGCGGACGTGCTGGCCGAGCGGGGCAGCAGGGCCGTGGTGTGGGACGAGGCCTTCGTCAGCGGCATGCTGCGGCCCGACACGATCGTGATGCCCTGGCGTGGCCCCGGCGTGGCGCAGCGGGCCGCGCAGGCCGGGCACGACGTGGTGCAGACCTCGGTCTTCCCGCTGTACTTCGACTACGCGGAGGCGGCCTCCGAGGAGGAGCCGCTGGCCATCGGCGAGACCATCACCGTCGGCGACGTCGTGGCCTACGAGCCCGTGCCGTCGTCGTGGACGGACGCGCAGCGGGAGCACGTGATCGGGGCGCAGTTCCAGCTGTGGAGCGAGCGGCTGCCCGACGCCAGGGCGCTTGACTACCGGGCGTGGCCCAGGGGTTGCGCGCTGGCCGAGGTCGCCTGGTCGGGCACGCCAGGGGCCGACTTCGACGCGCGGCTCGAACGGCACCTGCGCAGGCTGGACGCGCTCGGCGTCGAGTATCGCCCGCTGTCCGGGCCGCGCCCGTGGCAGCTCGGCGGCGCCGGTCCGCGCCGCCACCGCCCCGGCTTCGTCAACGCCGAGGACGTCATGAAGCGCCTTGAGGGCATGACCCACGACGCCGACTCGACCCGGCCGAGCATGTGACGGTACGGCCCCGCACCGGGGACCACGGTCTGGTCCCCGGTGTGAGGGTCACGGCCCTCGCGGGAGATCGTCTCCCGTGGCGGCCGGGGTCACGGGCTCCCCGGGGTGGTCGTGGACGTCGCGGCGGGAGGGCCGGACGGCCGGGGGCGTGGGGTGCGGGGCGCGCCGGGGTCGGCGGGTGGCGCCGGGGGGCGTGCCGTACGAGAAACGGGCGGGCGGTCAGCCCGCCACCTTGTAGCCGGCCTCCTCGATGGCGGCGCGGATGGCGGCGTCGTCGAGGGTCTCACCGGAGACGTCGACCCGGCCGCTGGCCAGGTCGACCTCGACGCCGGTCACGCCGGGGACCTCACCGACCTCCTCCTTGACCGAACTCACGCAGTGGCCGCAGGTCATGCCGGTGACGGTGTATGTGCTCAGGCTCATCACGCCTCCAGGTGTCGAGGTTTACCCTCCCAGGGTATTACCTCAGCCCGCGGTGCGGCCGATGATCTGGCGCACATCCGTGACACCGTGCCTCCGCAGGCGCCGGGACAGGTCGCGGTTGATCCGCCAGGCCCACAGCGGCCCCTCGTAGATCATGCCGGTGTAGCCCTGCACCAGGGTCGCCCCGGCCAGCAGGCGCTCCCAGACGTCGTCGACGCCCTCGACGCCGCCGACGGAGACCAGCACGAGGCGGTCGCCGACCCGTGCCCTGAGCCTGCGCAGCACCTCAAGCGAACGGGCCCGCAGCGGACGTCCGGAGAGGCCGCCCGTCTCGGTGCTGCTCACGCCCTGGCGGCTGATCGTGGTGTTGGTGGCGATGACGCCGTCGAGCCCGAGTTCGAGGGCCAGGTCGGCGACGGCGTCCACGTCCTCGTCGGCCAGGTCCGGTGCGATCTTGACGAGCAGCGGGGTGCGCCTCGGCGTGCCGTCGGCGACCTCCTTGACCGCCCGCAGCAGGGGGCGCAGCAGTTCGACGGCCTGCAGGTCACGCAGGCCCGGGGTGTTGGGCGAACTGACGTTGACCACCAGGTAGTCGGCCAGGGGGGCGAGTTCCTTGGCGCTGGACACGTAGTCGTCCGCGGCCTGGGACTCGGGCACGACCTTGGTCTTGCCGATGTTGACGCCGACCACGACGGGGACCCCGCGGGTCCTGCCGAGGGCCTTGGCCGCGGCGGCGGCACCGGCGTTGTTGAAGCCCATCCTGTTGATGATCGCCCGCTCCCTGACCAGGCGGAACAGCCTGGGCCTGGCGTTGCCCGGCTGGGCGTGCGCGGTGATCGTACCGACCTCGACGTGGCCGAAGCCGAGCGCGGACATGGCCTCGACGCACCTGGCGTCCTTGTCGAACCCCGCCGCCAGCCCGAAGGGGCTGGGGAAGTGCACGCCGAAGGCCTGCACCCGCAGGGCGGGGTCGCGTGGGGCGAGCCTGCGGTGGACGAGCCGCTTGACCACGGGGGCCGCCGACAGCAGGCGCAACCCGCCGACCGTCAGGTGGTGGATGTCCTCCGGGTCGATGCGGCTGAGGACCTGCGTGAACACGATTCGATACATCACCGATCAGGGTAGTCCCCCGGCGGGACGCGGCCCGCCCCGGCCATGCCGTACGGGGTCGGAGTCGTCCTCAGGCGAGGATGCTCCCGCGTCGCGGGCTCCGCGGGCACCGTATATTGCCGTCAACAGATCGTTAAGCGTTCGGCAAACTGGGGGCGGCAGGGTGTGGACATGAGCATCCTGTCACGTTCGACCATCATCCGCAGGCGCCGCGCCCTGGTGCACATCGTGCTCAGGGACATGGCGGAGACCGGTGACACCACGGTCCCTCCGTGGTGGGAGGCGGACATCGAGCAAGAGTTCGGTGGCCTGAGCGGGTTCCTGGCCGAGCTGAGCCGCCAGTGGTGGACGGCCTACGCCGCGCACCTGGACGCGCTGATCGAACTCGGCTGGGACGAGCCCGCCCAGGCGTGGGCCGACGTGGCCGAGCAGATGCCGCAGTTACGCGCGGTGCTCGACTCCTACCTCGACGAGTCGGCCCTGGCCGAGGCCGAGCGGCGGCACTGTGACGTGCTGCGCTGGACCACCCGGCGGGAGAGCAGGAACGCCGCTTGAAGAGCGTTCCGGGAGTCCCTGTCTGAGGATCTCTGATCGGGACGGCCGGGCCCCGCAGCGCCGGTGGCACGCCGTTCCCGCCCCGTGCGGGTCGAATCCCTGGCATATCCGTCCCCTTTCGGGTAGCGATGGATGATGGCCAGGACACTCGGAGAGCGCAGCCGTCAGGATTCCGACCGCCGCCTGGGGATGCGGCTGACGTTCGCGGTCGGGGCCGTGGCACTGTTCTCGGTGCCGTTCGTCCTGTTGCTCGTGCTCGTGCTGATCTCCTTCGAGCCGCTGAACGACCTCGACGAGGCGATCGCCACCGGATTGCACGCCTATGTGCTGGCCGACCCCGGCTACGCGCGTCTTCTCGGGGCGTGGACCGACATCCTGGGCCCCAACACCTGGCGCGTGCTCGTGGTCGCCGCCGCGGCCTGGGCGTGGTACCGGGGAGCGCGCCGCCCGGCGGTCTGGGCGGTCGTCACGATCGCGGCCAGCGGTGTGCTGAACGTGTTGATCAAGGAGATCGTCAACCGGGCCAGGCCCGTCCTGCCGGACCCGGTCTCCTGGGCGCCGGGGTGGTCGTTCCCCTCCGGGCACGCGATGGCGGCGGCCACGGGGGCGAGCGTGCTCGTGCTGATGCTGCTGCCCCGGCTGAGGGGACCGGCGTCCAGGGCCGCCGCCTGGACCCTCGCGGCGGTGTCGGCGGTCTTCGTGGCGTACACGCGGGTCGCCCTCGGCGTCCACTGGTTCAGCGACGTGGTCGCGGGGCTCGCGCTGGGGGTCGTGGTGACCGCGGGGACGACGGCGGGGTTCGAACGGTGGCGGCGGGAGGAGGGGCGCAGGCCCGCGGAGCCGTACGTCGAGGGGGTCGAGCCGGAGGCGTTCTCCCGGGGTGACCGCGAGTAACCGTCACGGTGGTGCCGGTCCCGGGTTCGAATGTCGTGATCTTCTTCTGATGGCTCTCACCTGAGGAAACGTCGCCACAGATTCTGACAAAGATCAGCAATGGGTGCCGTCAATCTAGTGATATGCCACCGTTTACTGAATTTTCCGCTCAAAGCCGGGGGGCGACATGGATGATGAAGGCAAAAAGGTTTGTTGCCAGAGTCACACCGCTCGATCCCCCACACTGGTCCTTCGAAAGCCCACAATGGCCATCGCAGGGTTCGTGACACATGGACAAGATCAAGAAAAATCACCCAATATCACGATCTGTGCGCATTGGGCTACTTTAAGCTACGAAGTAGGATAGAAATCCTTAATGGAAGATTAAGTATTTTCCAGCAAGGAACCAGCAGCCGGCCGGACATCTAGGGTTCGACGGCTAACCCTCGGAAAGGAAGCCGTCCCATGGATCGTCAGCCGATTGTCTGCAATACCTGCACGGGTGTTCTTCTCACCACGGACTCCCGTGACTACACCCCGCAGCGGGGACGCCTGATCGTCACCAACGGTTACTGCTCCTGCCCGGCCGCGCAGAAGGCCGCCCCCGTGGTCACCTCGGCCACCCTGCCCGCCGCCCCCGCTCCCGAGCCTGTCGCGCAGCGCCCGGTGCCCGAGACGGCGATGGCGAGCGCCTGAGCCGCGTGCCCTAACGCCTCGTACGGCCTGGCGGCCGTGACGTGCCGGCCCCGGTAGTGCTTCGGTAGTGCCCCCACGGTGCCCCGCGGTGTTTCAGCAGTGCCCTGGAACACCCCGGTAGCGCTTCGGTGGTGCTCCCGGCCGTACACACGGCCAGACCGCCCGTCCCGGCCAGAACACGGGGACGGCGGTGGTCCGGTTCCTCGTGGGAGAGACCCTGACCGGCGTCACACGTGGGCGTTCCTCACTTCACGGACGGTGTCGGGAGCGCCTCTCCTGGGTACTCAGAGGCGGGATCGCCTCGACGCGAAGCGTCGGAAGTAGGCATGATCTAGGCTCATCAGCGAGAAACCATTGAAGGCCGGGCGGCCGGGACGGGGTGCACGTGGTCGCGGAGGACGTGGAACAGCCGGCCAGGGGCAGCGACAAGAAGAAGGGCTCTCTCTGGCGGGAGTTGCCCATCATGATCGTGGTCGCCCTTCTGCTGGCCCTGCTGATCAAGACCTTCATCGTCCAGGCGTTCTACATCCCGTCCGGATCGATGGAGAACACGCTCCAGATCAACGACCGGGTCCTGGTCAACAAGCTCGTCTACCGGGTGCGTGACATCGAGCGCGGTGACGTGGTGGTCTTCTCCGGCGGCGTCGACTCCTGGCCGGACGAGGTCGAGTTCGAGGAGCCCTCGAACCCGGTCACCGGCGCCCTCAACTGGGTCGGCTCCCTCTTCGGCCTGGTCCCCACGGAGAAGGACTTCATCAAGCGGGTCATCGGCGTCCCCGGTGACAAGGTGAAGTGCTGTGACGGCCAGGACCGCGTCACGGTCAACGGTGTCCCCCTCGACGAGAAGGCCTACCTGTTCCCGGGCAACAAGCCCTCGGTGACGCCGTTCGAGATCACCGTCCCGCCCGGGCGGCTGTGGGTGATGGGTGACCACCGGATGGTCTCGTCCGACTCGCGCGCCCACCAGGGTGCCCCCGGTGGCGGCGCCATCCCGATCGACCATGTGATCGGCCGCGCCTTCGTGATCGTCTGGCCGTTCTCGCACGCCGACGTCATCTCCATCCCCGACACCTTCTCCCAGTCCGCGCTGAAGGCGACGGCCGCCCTCGGTTCCGGGGCTCCGCTGCTGCTCGGCGCCGCGGTCGCGGTGCCCCTCGTCCGCCTGCGCACCCGCAGACGGCTGCGCCGCCGCCGCTGACTCCCCGGTAGGCCCCTCCGGTAACCCCCGATTCCCCCGCCAGGCCGTGGGGGAGGTTTTACGGCGTGGTGTTCCCCCTGGTCAGCGAAGTACGACAAGGATGGAAACAGGGGACATGGGGGAGGCAGCGCGATGCAGTACAACGCCGACCAGCGGCCTGTGGTCGCCGGATACGACGGTTCCGAGGCGAGTGAACGGGCGCTCAGGTGGGCCGCCGAGGAGGCCCGGCTGCGTTTCGCCCCGTTGGTCGTCTGCCACGCCTGGCAGTGGTCCCAGGGAACTCCGGTGCCGTTGGCCAGCATGGAGACGGTGCAACGCCTCGGCAGTCAGGTGCTCGACAAGGGCGTCGACCTGGCGCGGCGGCTGGCTCCCCGGATCGAGGTCAGGACCTCACTCGACCTGGGGTCGCCGTCCGTCGTCCTGATGAGCGAGTCCGGCGCCGCCGACCTGCTGGTGGTCGGCAGGCGTGGCTCAGGCGGCTTCGCGGAGCTGCGGATCGGCTCGACGGCCGTACAGCTCGCCGCGCACGCCTACTGCCCGGTCGCCGTCGTCGGGGAACGGCCCGGCCCTCCGACGAACCTGGTGGTCGTCGGTGTCGACGCGACCGCCCCTGAGCGGCTGGAACTGCGGCTGGCGTTCGAACAGGCGTGGCTGCGCAAGGCGTCGCTGCGGGCGATCTGCCTGATCCCCGAGGAGGCGCGGGACACCCGGGAGTACATGGTCGGCTTCCGGCGGGCCGTCTCGATCCTTGAGGAGAGATACGGCCAGGTGAACGTGGAGACGACCGTCGTGGACGACGCCCATGTCACGGCCCTCCAGCGGGCGGCCCAGGACGCGGACCTGGTGGTCGTCGGGGACCGTGGCTGGGACGACCCGGCCGAACTGCCGCTCGGCGTGCTCTGCCAGGCGTTGCTGCGCGGGGCGCCCTGCCCGGTCGTCGTGGCCCCCTCCCACCGGCCGCTCAGCGCCTCGCGGTAGCGCCGGGCCCGCCCGGCGTCTCCCCGGCGTTCCGAGCACGGCCCGGTGGCCGGGTTCACAGGGGGTCGGTCGCCGGGTTGCGCCACGTACGGCCGCCGAACCTGCCGCGTTCCGCCCTGATGATGTGGATGACCGCGTTGATGAGGGCCAGGTGGGTGAAGGCCTGGGGGAAGTTCCCCAGGTGACGTCCGCTGAGCGGGTCGATCTCCTCGGCGTAGAGGCCGAGCGGGCTGGCGAAGGAGAGCACCTTCTCGCAGAGCCTGCGCGCCCTGCGGTGCTCCCCGATCTCGGTCAGGGCCGAGACCAGCCAGAACGAGCAGATCGTGAAGGTCCCCTCCTCACCGGTGAGGCCGTCGTCGGTCTCCTTGGGCAGGTAACGCAGCACCAGGTCGTCCACGGTCAGCTCGTCGGCGATGGCGAGCACCGTGTCGCGGACCCTGGGGTCGTCCGGCGGCAGGAAGCCGACCAGCGGGATGAGCAGGAGTGAGGCGTCCAGGGTGTCGGAGTCGTAGTGCTGCCTGAAGACCCCCCGCTCGCTGACGCCGTTGGCACACACGTCGGCGTGGATCTCGTCGGCGATCCGCCTCCAGCGGGCGACCAGGGCCGTGTCCTGGCGGAGCCTGGCCAGCCGTACCCCCCTGTCCACGGCGACCCAGCACATGACCTTCGAGCTGGTGAAGTGCCGTGGCTCGCCGCGTACCTCCCAGATGCCCCGGTCGGGCTCGCGCCAGTATCTGATCGCGGACTCGACCTGCCGCCGCAGCACCGGCCAGATCCGCTCGTCGAGGCGGTCCCTGGAGCGGGTGTGGATGTAGAAGGAGTCGAGGACGGCTCCCCAGACGTCGTTCTGCCGGTGGTCGTAGGCGGCGTTGCCGACCCGGACGGGCCGGGAGCCCTCGTAGCCCTCAAGGTCGTCCAGGACGTGCTCGGTGAGGACGCGTTCTCCGTCGACGCCGTACATGACCTGCAGTTCCTCGTCGCGTTCGGCGACGTCGGCGATGAACCAGAAGAAGTCGTCGGCCTCCCAGTCGAAGCCCAGCGTGTACAGGCCCCACAGGGCGAAGGTCGAGTCCCTGATCCAGCTGTAGCGGTAGTCCCAGTTGCGGTCGCCACCGGGTGTCTCCGGCAGGGAGGTGGTCGCCGCCGCGACCAGGGCGCCGCTCGGGGCGAAGGTCAGGCCCTTGAGGGTGAGGGCGCTGCGTTCGAGGAAGCTCCGCCACGGGTGGTCGGGGAAGTCTCCCCTGGCCAGCCAGTGCTGCCAGTGGTGCGCGGTCCACACGAGCCTGCCGTACGCCTCGTCGAAGGTGTAGGGCGGCTCGTGGGCGGTCCAGGTCAGCGCGCAGAAGCGGGTGTCGCCCTCCTTCAGGAGGGTGCGCGCCGTGGCCCGCGTCGCCTCGAAGCCCAGCCGCATGTCGGTGGTGAGCCTCAGTTCGAGGGACTCCCCCTCGGCCCTGGCGACGCCCTGGTGGTAGCCCCGGTCGGTGTAGGACCAGCGGCCGGGGGTGCGGCCGTAGCCGAACATGGGTTCGCAGTCCAGGGTGACCTGCGCCTCCCCGCTGACGCAGCGCACCGTGCGCAGCAGGACGTGGCTGGCGTCGTAGTCGGTCGGCGCCCTGCGGTGGGTGTGGGACAGCTCGTCGTCGTGGTGCCACGGGCCGACGACCAGCAGGTCGCGCACGACGATCCAGCCGGTCGGGGTGCCCCAGCTCGTCTCCAGGACCATGGTTCCCGGCAGGTAGCGGCGTGCCGCGGGGACCCTGATGTCGGCGGGGCCAAGGCGGAAGCCCCCGGCGTCCCGGTCCAGGATGGCGGCGAACACGCTGGGCGAGTCGATCCGTGGCAGGCACAGCCATTCGACGTTCCCGCTCGGCGCGACCAGGGCGGTCGTCTCGCAGTCGGACAGGAACGCGTAGTCCGCGATCGGAGGGAACGGAGAGCAGTCGCGGAGCACACCTGTCAGGGGGTTCACCGTCATCGGATCCCGCCTTCCCGACCTGCCGCGAGCCGGTCGTCTCCTTCCACTCTAGGCACGAAACCGCAGGTGAGAAAGGTCGCCCCTCAGTCGTCGCGGGGTCCCGGCAGGGAGATCCTGAGCCTGCGCAGCGCGGCGGCGAACTCCTCGGCGGGGTCTCCGAGATAGCTCCACGGGGCGCCGCGCCCGACCCGGTTGCCGACCTGCCTGAGGTGTCTGGCCGCGAGGTCGTGCGTGCTCGCCTCACGGACGAAGACGGCCCCGAACAGATGGTGGGCCTCGAAGTCGCGGGGGTGCGCGGTGGCGTAGGCCGTCCAGCGGCGTTCGGCGTCCTTCAGTTCTCCGACGACCCGCTCGGAGAAATACCGCATGCTGAACTTCATGTAGGCCATCATCTTGTTCTCGACCACGAGACGGCGTTCCTCGGCGCGTAGATACTCCAGGTGCGCCAGCGCCAGCATCGCGGTGAGCGGATTTCCCCGGGGCGCGAACGCCGCCGCTTCCCGGGCGTGGGAGAACATCTCCTCGTGGGAACCGCCCCACTTCTCGGAAAGCGCCTGAATCCGGGCCCAGTGGGCGGAGAAGAGCGTGGCGGAACGGGAGACGGTCTCCTCCCAGATCTCGTCCTCCTCGGCCCGGTCGAACTGCATGCCCAGGGCGAACCAGATCATGGACTCCCACGGCACGGGGTCGTACGGACGCAGTCTCGCCGCCTCCATGAGCGGTTCGTGGGCGCCGGACAGGGTGGCGAAGAACATCTTGAACCGGTCCTCACCCGCCTCCCCGGAAAAGCCTCCGCCCCGGATGACCCACGCCTCGTCGATGACCGTACGGCCGAGCCAGAGCAGGATGTCGGCCCGGTCACGGGACCCGGCGAGCAGTTCGGCGATGCCCTGGCTCCTGCCGACCGCGGCGCGGCTGAGCGCGTCGAGCCGCAGGGAACGTAACTCCGGGTCACCGTGGGTCTCCCCGAGGAGGACGAGTCCCGCGTTCAGATAGCCTTCCTCGACCGCCTCGACGGCGGCGTCAAGGGCGATGTCGTTCCAGAGACGCCCGACGACGAAGGCGTCTCCGGCGGATCGTCCGTCTTTCCGGCGCCGGAAGATTCTCATAGAAGGCCCTTTTTAGCACTTCACGATTGCCAACGTGATCGAAAAACACAAAAGTCGTGATCAACGGTCCATATGACATACCAGAAATATGACTTTATGGAGAGATTCGTTGGAGAATCCGGGCCGGGTAATCGAGGGATCCGGCGTACCACCCGGGGAAAACGGTCTGAGGGAAAAGTGACGGCGCGGAAAGCGAAAGCACATGCCTTCGGGACCTGGCGCGTTCACCACGGGTGATTCGGGATGACCGCCCCGTGCACGGCCGTGGATGATCGGATACGGTGCGGCCACGTGACACGGAACCGGAACGTCGAGGGACTCCTGTTCGACCTCGACGGCACGCTGCTCGACCACGACACGGCCGCGACCACGGCCTTCACCACGGCTCTCACAGGGGTCGCGGGGGCGGACGTCGACCACGAGGCGGCGCGGCGGCGCTGGTCGGAGCTCGAACACCACGCCATGGACCGTTACCTCGCCGGTGAGCTCACCTTCACCGGACAGCGCCGCCTGCGCGTGACCACTCTCTTCGCCGAGCTCGGCCTGGGGTCCTGGGACGACACCGAGGCGGACACCTGGTTCGCGGGCTACCTGCGGCACTACGAGGCCGCCTGGCGTGCCTTCCCCGACGTCGCGCCCTGCCTTGCCGTACTGGCCGGGGAGGCCGTCCGGCCGCGGCTCGGGGTCCTGACCAACGGGGACGCCGCCCAGCAGCGTGACAAGCTCCGCAGGATCGGGCTGGGTACGGCGCTGCCCGTGCTGGTCGCGTCGAGCGAGGTCGGCGTCGCCAAGCCACGGGCGGAGATCTTCCACGCGGCCTGCGCGGTGCTCGGGCTGCCGCCCGGGCGGGTGGCCTACGTCGGTGACAGGCACGACGTGGACGCCGCCGCGGCGAACGCCGCCGGGCTGTACGGCGTCTGGCTGAACCGGGCGGACGCCCCGGTGCCCGCCGGGCTGCCCGCCGTACGGTCCCTGGAGGAGCTGCCCGCCCTGCTCGGGTTCGGTCAGCCGTACGGCGGCGCGGCCGGGTGACGGGTCAGGGGCCGGCTCGGCGGAGCCGTTCCTCGCGGCGATCTCCAGCGCCTCAGGCGGGCGCCTCGAAGGAGAAGGTGTCCGCCAGCCCCCGCCTGCCCGTCTCGGTGAGGTGGACGACCCGGGGCGAGACGCCGTACCGCAGCCAGTCGAGGGTGAAGAAGCGGCCGGTGAGCGCCGCCCCCAGCCCTCCCGCGAGGTGGTGGCGCCGCTCGCTCCAGTCGACGCAGTAGCGCACGACCGGGCGCCGCCTGGTGCTCAGGCGGGCGACGTCGACGCCGAAACGGCCGAAGACCTCCCCGCCCTTCCCGGTCAGGTGGTACTCCAGGGCCCGGCCGTAGGCGGCGGGCAGGTCGGGCCCCCGGCCGTCCTCCTCGGCCTTCGGCGTCCCGGTGAGCAGCCCCTGGCTGACGAAGGTCTCCATGAGCCCGACACCGAGCGACCCGGCGAGGTGGTCGTAGCAGGTGCGCGACCTGCGCAGGGCGTTCTCCCTGCTGCTGACCCGCAGCGAGGCGACGGGGGCCGGGACGGCCGGGGCGATGACCGCCAGCGCCTCAAGCGCCGTGGAGACCTCGGCGCTCGCCAGGCGGTAGTAGTGATGCCGCCCGCGCTGCTCACCGACGACCAGACCGGCTTCGGTGAGCCGCCGCAGGTGCACGCTCGCGGTGGCCGGGGTGACCCCGGCCTCCTCAGCCAGGACGCTCGCGGCCAGCGGACGGCCGCCGGAGAGCGCCTTGAGCATGTGGGCGCGGGAGGCGCTGGCGATCAGGCGCGCCGCGCGGGCGATGTCCGGGTCACGTCGTGGGTGCTCCACGGCGCGAACGTACATCAACGGTTAGACGGATGACTAAGTGACCCGGGACGACCATGCGGTCATGCGTACAACCGACCGCCGGGCCCCTGTCGAGCGGCTGGTCTGGCCCCCGCTCATCGCGCTGAGCCTCGGCTACTTCCTGGTCATGCTCGACGTCACCGTCGTCACCGTCGCGGTCCCCACCATCAGGGAGTCCGTGCACGCCGACGCCTCGGCCACGGCCTGGGTCGTGGACGGCTACAGCACGGTCTTCGCGGGCCTGCTGCTCCTCGGCGGCGGCCTCGGTGACCGGCTCGGGCACCGCGGGGTCTTCCTGACCGGCCTCGGCGTCTTCACCGTCGCCTCCCTCGGCTGCGGGTTCGCCACAACCTCCGTGACGCTGATCGCGTCGAGGATGCTCCAGGGCGTCGGCGGGGCGCTGCTGGTGCCGACGTCGCTGGCGCTGCTGGCCGCCGCCTACCCCGGGCGGGCGACCCGGGCCAGAGCCCTGGGGGTGTGGGCCGGCGTCGCCGGGGTCGCCTTCGCCGCCGGCCCCCTGGTCGGCGGTCTCCTCGTGGCCGGGCTGAACTGGCAGGCCGCGTTCTGGATCAACGTGCCGGTCGCGCTGCTCGCCGTGTGGCTCACCCTGAGGCACGTCCCGGCCCCGGCCGCCCGCGCCTCGGGTCGCGGACTCGACCCCGTCGGGCAGGTCCTGGGCGTCGTCGGCCTGACGGCGCTCGCGGGCATGCTCAACGAGGCCGGTACCCAGGGCTGGACGTCACCGACCGTACTCGCGGCCTGCGGGGTGGGGATCGTGGCGCTCGTCCTGTTCGTCCTGGTCGAACGGCGTCTTGAGGCCACCCCCGGCTCCGCCCCCCTGCTGCCGCCCTCGCTCTTCCGCTCCCCCGGTTTCTCCCCGGCCGCGGCGGTCGGGGTGCTGCTCAACCTCGGCTACTACGGGATGCTCTACCTGTCCACGCTGTACTTCCAGAACGAGCGCGGCTACGGCGCCCTCGGCACCGGGATCGCGCTGCTGCCGACCGTGTGCATGGCGGTGTTCGCCGCCCCGCTCTCCGGCCGCCTCACCGCGCGCCACGGCCCCCACGCCCCGATGGCCGGGGCGCTGCTGCTCGGCGCGTTCGGCTTCCTCGGCTGGCTGGTCGCCGGTCCCGACACCCCCTACTGGCAGTTGCTCTTCGCCCTGGTCGCCACGGGTCTGGCCACCCCGACCACCGTCCCGGCCGCGACCGCCGCGATCGTGCAGGCCGCGCCGGACGCCAACGCGGGTGTCGCCTCGGCGGTGTTCAACGTCGCCAGGCAGATCGGCAACTCCGTCGGCGTCGCCCTGTTCAGCACCCTCACCGCGACGTCCGCGCCGCTGGTCCCCGGCCTCCACACCGCCGCCCTGATCGCCTCAGGCGCCTTCTTCGCCGGGGCGTTCCTGGCCCTGGTGTCCTGGCGCGCCAACCGCGTCCCGGTCCCCCTGTGAACCGCGGCGCCGTACGGCGAGCACCACCACCGGCACGGCCAGGAGCGCGAGCGCTCCCCCCGCCCACATGACGCCGGAGACCGCGACGGTGTCGACGACCCGGCCGCCGAGCAACGCGCCCAGGGAGATGGCCGCGTTGAAGACGGCGACGAACAGCGCCGACCCCGCCTCCGGCGTCTTCGGCGCCGCCGTGAGCACCCACGTCTGCATGCTGACCGAGACCCCTCCGTAGGCCAGCCCCCACGCCGCCAGCGAGACCACGACCGCGGCCCGCGTCTCACCGGCGAGCGGAAGCGCGAACATGCAGACGCCGAGCAGCCCGGCCACGGCCAGGACCGTGCCGTACCGGGCCCGCACGACGACGGCCCCGGCGACGAAGTTCCCCATCACCCCGGCCAGGCCGTACACCAGGAGCAGGGTGCCGACGAGGCCGGGGCCGACGCCGGAGACCTGCTCAAGGACGGGCCTGACGTAGGTGTAGGCCGCGAAGTGGCCGGTCACCATCAGCAGGACGACGACCAGGCCGAGCCGTAGCCGGGCGTTGCGGAGCAGGCCGGGCAGTTCCCGCGCCCTGACCGTCCCGAGGGCGGGCAGCGGCGGCAGCGTCAGGACCAGCGCGACCAGCAGGACCAGCGCGAGCACCCCGAGCGCGGCGAACGCCGGGCGCCAGCCCACGAGCTCACCGGCGAACGTCCCCGAGGGCACCCCGAGCACGGAGGCCAGGGAGACCCCGCTGAAGATCAGCGAGGTGGCCGTCCCCGCCCGCTCCGGCGCCAGCCGTGCCCCCAGCCCCGCCGCGACCGCCCAGAAGCCGCCGATGGACAGCCCCACCAGGACGCGGGCGGCCAGCATGACGGCGAACACCGGGGCCAGCGCCGAGAGCAGGTTGGCCACGGCCAGCAGCGCCGCCAGCGCGACCAGCACCGGCCGCCGGTCGAGCCCGCCGACGGCCACCACGAGCACCGGTGCCACGATCGCCCCGACGAGGCCGGGGACCGTCACCACCAGGCCCGCCGTACCCGCGGAGACGCCGAGTTCCGCGCTCATCGCGGTGAGCAGCCCGACCGGCAGCATCTCGGTCGTGACGACGGAGAAGGTGCCCAGGGCGACGGCGACGACGGCGGTCCAGTTCCCGGTCCTCACCGGGGTTCGCATCGTTGTGAACATGCCGCCAAGCCTGTGCCGCCGCCGGGCCGGGAACAACGACGAAGATCGCATCCTTACATTAACCGGGCTAATCGATTTGGGGACGCGCGGTGCCTGAGCTGGAGATGAGAGAGCTTGAGTGCTTCCTCACGCTGAGTGAGGAGCTGCACTTCGGGCACGCCGCGGAACGGCTGCGCGTCTCCCAGGGACGGGTCAGCCAGCTCCTGCGTTCGCTGGAGCGCAGGATCGGCGCCCGCCTCCTCGAACGCACCAGCCGCCGGGTACGGCTCACCCCGCTCGGCGAGCGTTTCCTGACGGACCTGCGTCCGGCCTACGACGCCCTGCGGCAGAGCGTCGAGCGCGCCAGGACCGGGGCGCGCGGCGTCGAGGGGATCGTGCGGATCGGCTTCTCCGGCTTCCTGAACGAGCAGGTCATGACGGCGATCAGGGCCTTCGAGGACCGGCACCCCGCCTGCGAGGTCGAGACCGTGGAGTACCCGTTGGCCGACCCGTTCGGCGGCGTGCGCCGGGGCGAGGTCGACGGGGCCGTCGTCCCGGCCCCGGTCAGGGAGCCCGACCTGGTCGCGGGGCCGCTCTTCTCCAAGGAGCCGATGACCCTGGTGGTCTCCGGCCGCCACCCCTTCGCGGGCCGGGAGTCGGTCTCCGCCGAGGAACTCGCCGACTGCGTGCTCGTCGACATCGCGGAACCCGCCCCGCGCTACTGGCGCGACCTGCAGGTGCCCGCCGTCACCCCCGGCGGCAGGCCCGTGCCCCGGGGGCCCGGGGTCAGCACCCTGCAGGAGGCGCTGACGCTGATCGCCGCCGGCCGGGGGGCGATGCTGCTCTGCGCGCCGAGCGCCCGCTACCACGGCCGCCCCGACATCGCCTTCGTCCCCGTCACCGGCCTGCCGGACTCCGCACTGACGTTCGTCCGGCACCGCGACAACGAGACCGCCTCACTGCGCGCCCTCGGCGACGCCCTCGCCGTGTGAGCCGCGGCGCAGCGTGTACCCCCGGGTGACCGCGACGAGGTCACCGTCCTCCCTGGTCGCCGCGACCAGTCCCGGGGGCCGGGGCACGAAGCCGGGCACCGCGGACAGGCCGTCGCTCTCGGAGATCGCGATGACACGGACCCGCTCGGCGGGCGACAGCCGTACGGTGACCCTGACCCCCTGGGAGGGGATGCCGCGGAAGCGGATCTCACCCGGCCAGGTGCCGGTGCGCGTACCGGTGACCTGGACGCCCGCCTGGCCGAACCGGCCCGCGGACACACCCGCCCAGGTGATCGGCCGGTCCAGCCGCAGCGTCACCGAACGGGCTCCCCGGCCCGCTGTCACGCGCATCGTGAGTGTGCCGCCGTCGTAGGAGGACACGACGACCCTCGGGCCGTCGGCCCTGATCGCCGGGGCGGGGCCCGTCCACAGCGACCCCCGCGCGTAGCCGGGCGGCAGCCCGTCAACGGCACGCGCCGAGACGTACCGCCTGGTCCACCCGGCGGGTTCGGGGTCCGCGCTGGCCCAGTGCGCGACGCGGGTGTCGGCGTCCATGACGTAGGCCAGGTGCGTACGGCGTGGCCGCTCGGCGTCGAACCCGTCCACGGCCAGCCCCGCGCCGACCAGGCAGACGGCCAGGACGGCCGCCGTCACCGGCACACGCCTCGGGAGTACGGCGGGGCCGGGCTGGAACAGTTCGACGAGCGGCGCGACGCCCAGCCAGAACAGCGCCAGCACCAGGGCGCCCACCCCGCCGAGCGCCAGGCCCATCCCGTCGAAGGCGTTCCAGGCCAGGGAGGGCAGCACCGCGGCGGCCGTGACCGGTCCCAGTGTCGTCGCGACCGCCCGTACCCAGGCCGGCGCTCCGGTCACGGACGCCGCCAGCGCGCCGAGCGCGCCCAGCAGCGCGGGCAGGGTGAACAGGAAGGCCGCTCCCGGGGCGAACCAGGCGCACAGCGCGCCCAGCCCGGCCGTCCAGACCAGCACGGCCGCCGACAGCGCGGCCGGGCCGAGCCTGCGGCGCAGCGGCAGGTACCAGCAGAGCACCGCCAGCGCGGACATGACCGCGATCGCCGCCTCGAAGGCCTGCGGGCGATGTAGAAGTCCGCCCATCGTGTCGTACTCGGGCCGCAGGCCGACCAGCAGTTCCCACAGCCCCTGGGCCATGGCGACCGAGGCGAGCAGCGGCAGGACCGCCGAGACCGTCGCGACCGCCAGTCTGGGAAGGGTGAGCAGCCGCCGTACCCGGCCGAGGACCACCAGGCCCGCGACCGCCAGTACGGCCAGCGCCGCCAGGGGCGGGACGGCCGTGCCCGGGTAGGTGATCATGACGCCGAGGGCGCGGAAGTAGGTGACGTCGTGGTCGGAGGTCAGCGTCCGCAGGTCGGCGCCGCCCAGGGCGCGGGTCAGCGCCAGCATGGTGGAGCCGTGGTGCTGCAGGCTGCCGGGGTCGAGGTTCGCGACGGAGTCCGCCGCGGTGTGGTAGAGCGAGGAGCCCCTGATGTAGGCGAAGTTCATGCCGGTGAACCCGGCCCCGGTCAGCGGGGTGAAGTCGGTGTTGTTGGGCAGCAGCCGGTACATCTCGACCATGGAGGAGTCACCGCGCGGGGCGGGGACGGCGTCGGCGAACGTCTCGACCAGCCGGGCGTTGTTCCGTGAGGTCTCGAACATCAGTGAGGGGCCGCGCACTCCCCTGGCCTCCCAGTTCAGCAGCACCCCGCCCGCACGGCCGAGCGGATGCCGCCTGACGAACGCCTCGGCGCCGAGAACGCCGTCCTCCTCACCGTCCGACATCAGCAGCACGACGTCATTGCGGAGACCGGTTCCCGTGCGCAGTGCCCTGACCGTCTCGATCATCGCGGCCACCGCCGCGCCGTCGTCGGAGGCGCCGGGGCCCATCGCCGCCGAGTCGTAGTGGGCGGCGATGAGCACCGTACCCGTCGGGTCGGTCCCGGGAAGCCTGCCCACGATGTTGTCGACCTGGCCGAACGTCGCCAGCCCGGAGGCCGGGCGGGCTCCGACGGCCCGCTGCACCTCGACCTGGAGACCCTCGGCCCGCAGCCGTCCCACCAGGTAGTCCCTGGCCCGGTCACCCGCCGGACTTCCGATGGGCCGTGGCTCGGCGGCGAACTCCCTCAGGTGGTCCAGGGCGCGCCGCGCGCTGAACTCCCCGGCGGGGGCGGAGGCGGGCAGGGGCTGCATGGTGCTGTCGGCCATCGCGGACAGCACGACCACCGCCACCAGGACGACGAGGGCCGCCGGCCCCGCGAACGCCGTCTTCTTGAACATCTTCTTGAACACGGTCGGCGACGATAGGTACGGCCGACGGCTCCGCGACATGAGGCGCCTGCCCGAACCTCGCTGTGGTTTTCCACAGGTGTGGTTTTCCACAACCGGAAACGGTCACGAACCTCATGGTGACCATATCCCGACCTTCGTAACCTTCTGGGCATGACGGATTGGCTGGTAGCACTGATGGAAAGCCTCGGCGCCCCGGGGGCCGGGTTCGCGGTGGCGATGGAGAACCTCTTTCCTCCCATCCCGAGCGAGGTGATCCTGCCGCTGGCGGGCTTCGCCTCCTCCCAGGGGGAGATGAGTCTGCCGGCCGTACTGCTGTGGACCACGACGGGCTCGGTGGTCGGCGCGCTGGCGCTGTACTGGATCGGCGCGCTGCTCGGCCGTGAACGCACCCTGGCCCTGGCCGCCCGCATTCCGCTGCTGAAGGTCTCCGACATCGACAAGACCGAGGCGTGGTTCCTCAAGCACGGCCGCAAGACCGTGTTCTTCGGCAGGATGATCCCGATCTTCCGCAGCATGATCTCGATCCCGGCCGGGGTCGAACGCATGCCGCTGGGTGTCTTCACGGCGCTGACCGCCGCGGGCAGCCTCATCTGGAACACCATCTTCGTGCTGGCCGGCTACCTCCTCGGGGAGAACTGGTCCCTGGTCGAGGCCTACGTCGGCGTGGGCACCAACGTGGTGATCGCCGTGGTCGCGCTGGCCGTGGTCGTCTTCGTGGGCCTCAGGCTGAACGAACGGTACAAGGGGCGGCATGCGAGCCGTCGTTAGGGGGCTGCGGCTGCTCGGGGCGGTGACCCTCGGCGCGTTCACCGCCCTGCTCGGCCTGGTCTTCGTCCTGGTGGCGCTGCCGTTCGCGGGGCGCCCCTGGGCGCGGGCGGCGGCCCGGCGGCTGGCCGCGCTCGAAGTCCGGCGGCTCGGTCTCGACCTCTCCCCCCAGGGCGGGGGTGAGTTGGGCTACCTCGCGGCGAGGGTGCCGGTCGGCGTGCTCGGCGGCCTGGTGGTCCTCCTGCTCGGGTACGGCACGGTCACGGCCGCCGTCCTGGCCTGGACGTGGGGAAGGGGCCTGCCGTTCGACGGCATGCCGCCGGCCCCGCCGCTGATCGCCTACATCGGCCTGGCAGGGGTCTTCCTGCTCTTCCTGCACCTGTCCGGCCTGGTGGGGGCGGACGTGCTCGAACGGCGGCTGGCCGTACGGATGCTCGCCCCCGACCCGACCGAGGCGCTGCGGCGCAGGATCACCGAGCTGACCGAGAGCAGGGCGGGGGCGCTGGCGGCGGTCGACTCCGAGCGGCGCAGGATCGAACGTGACCTGCACGACGGGGTGCAGCAGCGGCTGGTCGCGCTGTCGATGCTGGCCGGACGGGCCCGCAGGGGACGGCCCGAGCTGCTCGAACAGCTGCACGAGCAGGCCCAGCAGGCGCTGACCGAGCTTCGCGAGGTGGCCTGGCGGGTCTATCCTTCGGCACTCGACTCGCTGGGGTTCGCCGAGGCGCTGGCCGGGGTCGCCGAACGTGCCGGGGTCCCGGTCAAGGTCGTCGGAGCGCCGCCGGAACGGCTGCCCAGGACGGTCGAGACGGCGGCCTACTTCGTGGTCAGCGAGGCGGTGACCAACGCCGACAAGCACTCGGGGGCGGACCTGGTCACCGTCGAGGTCCGCGAACAGGGCACGATGGTCCTCGTGCGTGTGGAGGACAACGGCGCCGGTGGCGCCGACGCGACGGGGGACGGTCTGTCCGGGCTGGCGGGCCGGGTGGCCGCGCTCGACGGCCGTCTCACCGTGACCAGCCCGGACGGCGGGCCGACCGTGATCACGGCGGAGCTGCCATGCGGGTGATCCTGGCCGAGGACTCGACCCTGCTCAGGGAGGGCCTGGTCCGGCTGCTGGCCGAGGAGGGGCACGAGGTGCTCGCCGCCGTGGGCGACGGCGAGGCCCTGGTCGAGGCCGTCTCGGAGGCCGGAGCGGAGCTCGACGTGGTGGTGGCCGACGTCCGGATGCCGCCGACGCACACCGACGAGGGCCTGCGCGCGGCCCTGGAGATCAGGCGGCTCCGGCCGGACGTCAGGGTGCTGGTGCTGTCGCAGTACGTGGAGAAGAAGTACGCGACCGAGCTGATGAGCGGCGACATCTCCGGGGTCGGCTACCTGCTCAAGGACCGGGTGGCCCAGGTGAGCGACTTCCTTGAGGCACTCGACCGGGTCGGAGCCGGGGGGACGGCCTTCGACCCCGAGGTGGTACGGCAGTTGCTCGCCCGCACCAGCCACGCCGACCCGCTGACCCGGCTGACCGCCCGGGAGCGGCAGGTGGTCGAGCTGATGGCGCAGGGGCTGACCAACGCCTCGATCGCGCAGACGCTGCACGTGTCGCAGAGCGCGGTCGAGAAGCACGTCAACGCCCTGTTCGACAAGCTTGAGCTGTCACACACCACCGGTTACAGCCGACGGGTCCTGGCCGTGCTGCGCTATCTCGGCTCCTGAGCGGCCTCGGCCGACGCGGGTTTGAGCAACTCGTCGATGCGCTGCCAGGAGCGGTGCCAGTTGTGCCGCGCCGCGGCGGCGGCCCCCGCGGCGTCTCCCGCACCGAGTGCTTCCAGCAGGGCGCGGTGCTCCTCGTATGCCTCCTCGTGCACCCGGACGTAGCCCCAGATATGGCGCTCTATCCGGCGGAGCTGTTCGTCGATGGAATCGAGTGTCTCGATCAGGACCGGGTTGGCCGCCCTGCGGTAGTAGACGCGGTGGAACTCCTCGTCGAGCGCGCTCAGCCGGTCGGGGGCGGTGGTCTGGTTCAGCGTGTCCAACAGCCCCCGCATGAGGTGCAGGTCGGACTCCGTCATGTGCGGCGCGGCCAACTCGGCGGCCAGCGCGTCGAGGGTCGCGCCGACCTGGAACAGGTGTGAGGCCCGGTCGAGGGGCAGGGAGGCGACCCGGGTCATGCGGCTGGCACTGGCCTCGACGAGCCCTTCCTGGCCGAGCCGGATGAGGGCCTCCCGGACGGGGGTCCGGCTGACCCCGAGGAACTCCGCGATCTCGACGTCACGCACGGTCTCGTCCGGCTGCAGGACCCCGTTGAGGATCCAGGCGCGCAGCTCCTCGTAGGCGAACTGCTGGGCGCTCGTGTAGCGCCGGGCTGACTTCACTTGGGGCAGGGGCACAACAGCAATATATCGGCTACCCCTCCCTCCGGCGAGCACTTGTCCCTGAAAGCAGGCCCTTGTCAGAAAAAGGACGACCGATATACTGCATGCCCATCCCCCAGAACGAGCCCCGGTGATCTCCCACGGCCGACATGGCCCACCGTCGGGGCGAGCCCGGCCCACGCCAGGAACGCGGCGTGACGAGCAGGTTTCGCGGGTGACAGGGAAGGAAGGCAAGACGGTGAAACCCCAGACTAAGCTCACCGCGTTGACGCTGGTAGGCCTGCTGGCCGCAGGATGTTCCGGCGGCTCGGACGCCGGGACGCGGGCCGCGGGCAAGAGCGGCGCCGTGTTGCGGATCGGCACGACGTTCACCTGCAACTCGACCAATCCGTTCGCGTCCATCGGCACGACCTGCGCGATGATCTTCCGCTACAACTACCCGTTTCTTGTCCAGTACACCGGTTCCGGCTCCTTCGAGGGCGACCTGGCGAAGGCGTGGACCTCCAGCGAGGACAAGCTCACCTGGACCTTCGACCTGCGCCCCGGCGCGAAGTGGTCGGACGGCACCCCTCTCACCGCCGCCGACGTGGCCTTCACCGTCAACACCATCGTGAGGTACCGCGAGGGGCCGACCGCCTCGGAGGCCGCCTCGGTCAAGAACGTCAAGAGCGCCTCGGCCCCCACGCCCGATCGGGTCGTGATCACCTATGAGAAGCCGACCGCCAACGTGCTCGGCCGCCTGGTGAAGGTCCCCGTGCTCCCGGCCCACGTGTGGGAGAAGTACGCGACCGGCGACGGGATGCAGCTCAAGCAGACCCCCAACCCCGCGCCGCTGGTCGCGGGCGGGCCGTTCCGGCTGAGCAAGTACGCCAAGGACCAGATCGCGCTGATGGAGCCCAACCCCAACTGGTACGGCGACCGCCCCAAGCCCGGCGGTTTCGGCCTGCAGTTCTTCAGCAGCCCCGACGCCATGGTCAACGCCCTCAAGACCGGCCAGATCGACTACGCGGCACCACTGCCGATCACCGCGGTCAAGCCGGTCGAGCAGGCGGGCTTCACGGTGTCACGCAGGGCGGGCTTCCGCTTCCACGACCTCATCATCAACCAGAGCCCGAACCAGAAGGCCCACCCCGAACTGCGCGACCCGAAGGTACGCGAGGCGTTCGAGCACGCCGTCGACCGCAAGCGGATCATCGAGGTGGCCTACCTCGGGTACGGCACACCGGGCAGCTCCATCGTGCCTCCGGCCAGCGGAGACTGGTACGACCCCTCGGTCAGCCCCCTGGACTTCGACCTGACCAGGGCGGCTGCGCTGCTCGACGAGGCGGGCCACCGTCCCGGCCCCGACGGCGTCCGGGTCGCCGACGGCAAACCCATGTCGTACGAGGTGATCATCCCGGACGTCGAGGGCGGCGAGGGTGAGCGGGCGCTGCAGATCGTCAGCGAGGACTTCAGGAAGATCGGCGTGCAGCTCAAGCCCAGGCAGGCCGACAACGCCACCGCCTTCGACCAGCTGACCGGGCCCGACAAGAAGTACGAGCAGTTCACCCTGGCCCAGTGGGGCTGGATCGCGCAGCGCGACCCCGACTTCCTGCTCAACGGCATGACCTGCGGGCAGTGGGGCAGCTGGAACGACACCGCCTACTGCGACAAGGACTACGACAAGCTGTACGACCAGCAGGCGAGCACCGTGGACGACGCCGAGCGCAGGAAGCTCGTCTGGCGGATGCAGAAGATGGTCTACGAGGCCCGGCCGTACATCGTCACCCACTACGACGACGTCGTGGAGGGACACAGCAAGAAGTGGGGCGGGTTCGGCGACTCGCCGCTCGGCATCCTCGACTCGCAGTCCCGTTACGTCCTGCTGTCGGCGACGGCCGCCTCCTGATGTCACGCACCGGCCACCTGATCAGGCGTCTGCTGACGACCCTGGTGACCATCTACGTGGTGGTGACGCTGAACTTCCTCCTGTTCCGCGTGCTGCCCGGGGACGCCGTGGCGAACCTGTCCCGCGTTCCGGGCGGTTCGCCGGAGCTGAGCGCGGCGCTGCGCAGGCAGTTCGGCCTCGACCAGCCGCTCTGGGACCAGTACTGGATCTATCTCGGCCGTCTGGCCCACGGAGACCTGGGCGTCTCCTTCGCCACCCAGGAACCGGTCGCCGGCCGCCTGGCGGAGGCCTTCGCCAACACGCTGCCGCTCATCACGATCGGCCTGCTCCTGGCGCTCGCGCTCGGCCTGGTCAGCGGCGCGCTCGCCGCGTGGTACCGGGGCGGCTGGGTCGACAGGCTCAGCACCAACACCGCCATCGCCTTCTACTCGGTCCCGACCCACTTCCTGGGGCTGCTGCTCATCCTGCTGCTGGGCTCCGACCTGCCCGCGCAGGGCATGCGCGACGAGTTCCTGGTCGACCCGACCTGGGGCGAACAGCTCGCCGACGTGGCCGCCCACATGGTCCTGCCCGCGCTGACCATCGCGCTCATCGTCTTCGGGCAGTACACGCTCGTGGTGCGCTCCTCCATGCTGGAGACCCTGGGTGACGATCACGTGCTGACCGCCAGGGCGCTCGGCGCCGGTCCGATGCGCACGTTGGCCAGGCACGTGCTGCCGAACGCGATGCTGCCCGTCATCACACTCGTCGCCCTCTCCCTCGGCAGCCTCATCGGCGGGTCGATCCTCGTGGAGACGGTCTTCTCCTGGCCCGGCGTCGGCCGGGCGATGTACGAGGCGGTGGTGCAACGCGACTATCCGATGCTCCAGGGGGTGTTCCTCGTGCTCACCGTCTCGGTGGTCACGCTCAACCTGCTGGCCGACCTGCTCTACGTCCGGCTCGACCCGAGGGTGGCCCGATGAGACTCCTGCGCGCCAACCCACGGGCCGTCGTCGGCGTCGCCGTCCTCGTCCTGCTGACACTGGCCGCCCTGCTGGCCGGGTGGCTGGCGCCGTACGATCCGGGGCGGCAGGTCGGAGCGGTCTTCGCCCCGCCCGGCCCCGCGCACCCGCTCGGGCTCGACGACGGCGGCCACGACGTGCTCAGCCTCCTGCTGTACGGCACGCGGCCGACGCTGTTCATCGGCGCCGCCGCGGCCCTGGTCGCCGTGCTGGTCGGCGGCTGCGTCGGGGTGACCGCGGGGTACTTCGGCGGCTGGGTCGACACGCTGCTCATGCGGATCACCGACTACGCCATCGTGATTCCCGCCCTGCCGCTCGGCATCGTCATCGCGGCCGTGTGGGGCAGCAGCATCGGCCATCTCGTCGTGGTGATCGCGCTGCTGCTGTGGACCTCGACGGCCAGGGTGGTGCGGGCCGAGACCTCCTCCCTCAGGAACCGTCCTTACGTCCAGCGGATCCGCGGACTGGGCGCGAGCCACCTGAGGGTGATCGGCCGCCACCTCCTGCCGCAGCTCGCGCCGCTGCTGAGCGCGATGGCCGCGCTCACCATCGCCCTGGCGATCTTCACCGAGACCGCGCTGACCTTCCTCGGGCTCGGCGACCCGGAAACCGTCACCTGGGGAACCATGATCCGTTTCGCGTTCCAGCGGACGGCGATGACGCAGGGGGCCTGGTGGGCCTTCGCCCCGCCAGGCGTCGCCGTCTCACTCGTCGTCATGTGCTGTTACTGGGTGTCCCAGTCGATCGAGGACACGCTCAACCCCCGGCTCAGGGTCGCGCACCTGGCCCGCGAGTACTTCAAGGTGGTGCCCCGATGAGCCTGCTCAGCGTGCGTGACCTGGTCGTCGGATTCCCCTCGGGCGCGCGTGCCGTACGGTCGGTCAGCCTCGACCTCGAACCGGGGGAACGGCTGGCGCTCGTCGGCGAGTCCGGGTGCGGCAAAACCACCACAATGCTGGCCATGATGGGGCTGCTGCCCGCCGGGACCGTCGTCTCCGGCCAGGTGCTGCTCAACGGCGAGGACATCCTGGCCGGTGGTGAGGCCTCGATGCGGCCACATCGCTGGACCGACATCGCGATGGTCTTCCAGGGCGCCATGAACGCGCTCAACCCGGTGCGCCGGGTCGGCGCCCAGATCGCCGAGGCCGTCCGCATCCACGGCGGCGGCAGGCGGGAGGGCAGGCTGCGCGCCCTTGAGGTGCTCGAACGGGTCGGCCTGCCCGAGGGCGTCGCCTCCCGCTACCCGCACGAGCTGTCCGGCGGCCAACGGCAGCGGGCCGTCATCGCCCTCGCGCTGGCCTGCGAGCCGAAGGTCCTGCTGGCCGACGAGCCGACCACGGCGCTCGACGTGATCGTGCAGGACCAGATCGTCGCCCTGCTGCGGGAGCTGAGCGACTCGCTCGGGCTCGCCGTGGTGCTCGTCACCCACGACCTCGCCCTGGTCCCGCGCATCTGCGACCGGGCCGCCGTCATGTACGCCGGCTCCGTCGTGGAACACGCGGCCTGCGCCGACCTCGTGCGCAGGCCACTCCACCCGTACACCCGGCGCCTGGTCGAGGCCACCCCCGACCTGACCGCGCGGCGCCCGCTGACCTCGATCCCCGGCGTGCCGCCCCGGCTCGACCTGCCGCTGACCGGCTGTGCCTTCCAACCGCGCTGCACGAGTTCACTCGACCGGTGCGCGGAGAGCCCCCCGCCGCCACGGGACCTGGGCGGCGGCCGTTCCTGCGCCTGTCACCTGGTGGAGGTGGACGCATGAGCCTGGTCGCCGAGGACGTCCGTGTCAGGTACGGCGGCCGCAGGCCGCTGGCCGACGTGCTGCTGCGCCACCCGTCACAGGGCTCGTTCGCGGTCGACGGAGTACGGCTCTCATTGGCCAAGGGCAGCGTCGTGGCGCTGGTCGGGGAGTCGGGGTCGGGCAAGAGCACACTCGCCCGGTGCATGGCCCGGGTGCAGGACCTCACCGAGGGCCGGGTGAGCGTGGACGGCGTGGACGTCGCCACGCTACGCGGCCGGGACCTCAAGGCCTTCCGCCGCCGCGTCCAGATGATCTTCCAGGATCCCTACGAGTCCCTCAGCCCCCGCCAGCGGGTCAGGGACATCGTCGCCGAAGGGCTGGCCGTGCACGGGGTGCCCAGGGCGGAGCGGGAGGAACGGGTCCGGGCCGCGCTGACCGCGGTCGGCCTCACCCCGGTCGAGTCCTTCCTTGACCGCCGCCCGTTCGAGCTGTCCGGCGGGCAGCGCCAGCGTGTCGCCATCGCCGGCGGTCTCGTCCTCGACCCCGACTATCTCATCGCCGACGAGCCGGTCTCCATGCTGGACGTCTCGGTACGGGCCAGCGTGCTCAAGCTGCTCGACGACCTGCGGGAGAGCCGGGAGCTCGGTGTCCTGCTCATAACCCACGACCTGGCCACCGCCGTACACGTCGCCGACCACGTCGCGGTGATGCACGACGGCCGGATCGTGGAGCAGGGGCCTGCCTCGCAGGTGACGCGGGAGCCCGCCCACCCCTACACCCGCGCGCTGCTCGCGGCCACCCCGGCCCTCGACCGTGGCTGAGCACCCGAAAAACCCCCGAACCGAAGAACGGAGACCCATGCGAGTCGCCCTGGCCCAGATGTCCTCCGGGCCCGACAGGGACGCCAACCTCGACCGGATGGCCGCCACACTCGACCGCGCCGCGGACGCGGGGGCGGAACTGCTCCTGTTGCCCGAGGCGTGCGCCTACCGGGGCGCGCCGTCACCCGGCCTCGTCGAGGAGCGTGACGGCCCGACGCTGTCACGTCTGCGCTCCGTGGCGGCGGCGCGCGGGCTGGCCGTACTGGTCGGCGGAATGTGGCTGGCCTCCGGTGAGGAGGCCAGGCCGTACAACGCCGCGGTCTTCGTCGGACCGACGGGCCGGATCGTGGCCGAGTACCGCAAGGTCCACCTGTTCCGGCTGGCGACGGCCGAGGTGACCGAGGACGAGGGCGAGTACACCACCCCCGGCGACCGTCTGGTGACCGTGGCCTACCGGGGGCTCTCCTTCGGCCTGTCGATCTGCTACGACCTGCGTTTCCCCGAGCTGTACCGTTCGCTGGCGCGCTCCGGTGCCGACGTGTTGTGCGTGCCGTCCAACTTCTCCGCCCTCACCGGTGCCGCGCACTGGGAGCCGCTGCTGCGCGCCCGGGCGATCGAGAACCTCTGCTACGTCCTGGCTCCGGCTCAGGAGGGGGTTGGGGACGACGGTTTCGCGGCCTTCGGCCAGTCCATGGCGGTCGACCCCTGGGGCCGGGTCCTGGCCCGCGCCGAGGAGGGGACGGAGTTCGTCACCGTGGACCTCGACCCCGCCACGCTCGGCCGGGCACGTGCCGCGCTGAACGCGCCGAACGAGACGGCCCCCGCCGTGTACGACCGGCCGGTGGCACGGGAGCGGGCCGATGACTGACCTCACGACCGGTCCCACGGCGGTGCGGGTGCCGAGGAACCTGCACCATTTCTCCTACGACCAGGCCCTCACCCCGGTGGTCGAGGTCGGCGACGGCGCCACGCTGGTCTTCGAGACCCTCGACTGCTTCTCCAACCAGGTCGTCTCCACCGACCAGCGTTTCCCCGCCGAATCCGACCTTCTCGACCTGATCGGCGCCTTCAACCCCGTCGCCGGTCCGGTCGCGATCCGTGGCGCGCGGCCCGGCGACGCCCTGGCCGTCACGGTCCGCGACATCCGGCTGGGCACGGTCGCGCCGTACGCGGTGACCCTGATCCACCGTGACGACGAACTGGACGCGCCGCTCGGCGACACCCGTGTCTGCCCTATCGACGGCGACACCGTGTCGTTCCCGACCTCGCTCGGCCCGCTCGTCCTTCCGACGCGCCCGATGGTCGGCTCACTCGGTCTCGCGCCCTCTGGAGAGGCCTTCCCCTCGCTGCTGTCCCACCCCCGGTGCGGTGGCAACATGGACTGCCAGGCGCTGCGGACGGGCAGCGTGCTCGTCGTGCCGGTCGAGGTACCGGGCGGATTGCTGTCCCTCGGGGACGTGCACGCCCTCATGGGGGACGCGGAGATCACCGGCACCGCGCTGGAGACCAACGCCGACGTCACCGTGACCGTGGACCTGCTCCCCGGGGCGGGGACCGCGATGGGCACTCCCCACCTCGACGGCCCCCGGCACATCGGCACCGTCGGATGCGCCCACGGGACCGACGTCACCGCCAACCTGCGGGCGGCGATGCGCGAGCTCCACCGCAGGCTGACCGCCGAGTACGGCTACCGCCCCGCCGAGGCCCACCACCTGCTCGGAGCGGTCGCCGAGGTCACCGTGAACCAGTGCGTCCACGGGGGCTGGTCGTCCGTCCACGTGGCGGTTCCGCGATACTCACTGCCCACCTCCCCACCGGAACCGTCGTCCCGAGACGAGTGAACATGCACCGACCACGCGCCCTCTCCATCTACGACATCGGCCGCACACCGATGTACGCCTCCCAGTACGACCAGCGCTTCTCCTACTGTCTGCACGTCCCCGAGGACTACGGCGCCGACCCGGGCAAGGTCTACTCCCTGGCGGTCCTGGTCCACGGGACCGAGCGGGACGTCCAGACCTACCGGGACGCCTTCGCCGACTTCGCCGAGGCCAACGACTGCATCGTGCTTGTCCCCCTCTTCCCGGTCGGCATCCCGGACCCCGGCGAGTTCGACGGCTACAAGTACCTCAGACACGGCGACATCCGCTTCGACCTGATCCTGCTCGCCATGGTCGAGGAGGTCACCGGCACCTACCGTGTCGACAGCCGGCGTTTCCTGCTGTTCGGTTTCTCCGGAGGCGGCCACTTCGCCCACCGGTTCCTCTACCTGCACCCGGAGCGGGTGCGCGCGGTGACGATCGGGGCGCCGGGGGCGGTCACGCTGCTCGACGAGAGCCTGCCCTGGCCCGCGGGGATCGGTGGCACCCTGGAGACACTGGGCAGGCGGGTCGACCCCGCCGCGCTGCGCGAGACGGCCGTCCACCTGCTGATCGGCGCCGAGGACACCCAGACCAGGGCCATCCGTGTCCGCACCGGGCATCCGGCGTGGATTCCGGGGGTGAACGACGAGGGAGTTCCCCGCACCCGGCGGATGCTCGCCCTGAAGCACAGCCTCGAACGGCACGGCCTGGCCGTACGGTATGACGTGGTTCCCGGTGTCGGGCACCACGGCCCCTCCCTGTTCGGCCAGGTGAAGGACTTCTTCACCCATGTCCTGACCGCCGACGCCCGCGCCCCGAGCCGCTGAGCCTCAGGAGTCGCCGGGCAGGGAGTCGAGCCAGCCCAGGAGGCGGTTTCCCTCGCGGACCATGATCTCCGGGTCGCGCAGGGCGTTGGTCAGCAGCGACATGCCCTGGTAGGCGCCGACGAGCGTGAGCGCCAGGCCGTCCGGATCGGGGGCGCCCAGTTCGCGGAACTGCCGCTCGGCCCAGTCGAGCAGCAGCCGGATGACCCTGCCCGCCTCGACGTCCATGCCCCCGTCCTCGCGTTTGTCCAGCTCGACGGCCAGGGTCCCGGTCGGGCAGCCGTAGCGGGCCGCGACGTCGCGCTGGCCGATCCAGCCGCCGACCAGGGCCTTGAGGCGTTCGCGCGGGTCGGGAAGCCTGTCGAGTTCGTCGGTGAGGCCCGCCAGGTGCCCGGCGTGCTCGGCCAGGGCCGCCTGGACCAGCGCGTCCTTGGTCTTGAAGTAGTAGTACACGTTCCCGACGGGGACGTCGGCGGCGTTGGCGATGTCGGCGATGGTGGTGCGCTCCACGCCCTGCCGGTGCAGGACCTGGGCGGCGGCGACCATCAGCTGCCGCCGTTTGCCCGCCGATTTCTTTGAGTCAGCCACCTGACTAACAATAGTCGATCCCTGTGGCTATCGTGGGGACATGACCATCGAGGCGATCGGCGACTCCACCCGGCGGCGCGAACGGCTCCGTGACTTCCTGCGCGCCCGCCGGGCCCGGCTCACCCCCGGCGACGTCGGCATCCCCACGGCCGGACGACGCCGGACCCCGGGGCTGCGGCGCGAGGAGGTGGCGCTGCTGGCCGGGGTCGGGGTCTCCTGGTACACCTGGCTCGAACAGGGCCGCGACATCACCGTCTCGACCGGCGTGCTCGACGCGATCGCCGGGGCGCTGCGCCTGGGCGAACCCGAACGGGCCCACCTCTACTCCCTGGCCGGTCTCAACCCGCCGCCCGCCGGGCGGACGCCCGCGAGCGAGGTCACCCCCGAGCTGCGGCGCCTGCTCGACGGGTGGGAGGGACGGCCCGCGGTGCTGCGGGACAGGAACTGGGACGTGCTGGCGTTCAACGAGACGGCGCGGAGCGTGTTCGGCTTCGCCGAGGGGGCCGCCCACAACTGCCTGGTCACCTTCTTCACCAGCCCCCGCTATCTCGCCATGCGCGAGACGTGGGTCTCGGCCGCCCCCGCCGTCGTGGCCGCCTACCGCGCCGACTGGGCGCGTTTCCCCGGCGACGCCGGATTCGAGCGGGTGGTCGCCGACCTCGGCGTCGTCAGCCCCGACTTCGCCGAACTGTGGGAACGCCACGAGGTGGGCGTCCCGGCCCAGGCCGTCAACGCCCTGCGCCACCCCCGGGCCGGTGAGCTGTTCTTCGACGCGACGACCCTGACGGTCGCCGACCGTCCCGGCCTGAACCTCGTGCTGTACGACCCCCGCCCCGGCACCGGCGAGCGTCTCGCCGCCCTGACCCGCACGGCCTGAACCTGGTGGTACCACACCCACGACAGGCGCGCACTGTATGCCCGCGCGCCGTACCGGCACGCTGGACCCATGACACGGTTCTCGGGAAAAGTCGCACTGATCACCGGCGGTACCAGCGGCATGGGCCTGGCCACCGCGCACCGGCTGCTCGCCGAAGGAGCCCGGGTCGTCGTCACAGGCCGTGACAGGGTACGGCTGGACGCCGCCGTGGCGAGCCTCGGCGACCGGGCGTTCGGGGTGGCCGGCGACGCGGCGAACCTCGCCGACCTGGACACACTGGCCTCGACCGTCCACGACCGGTACGGCGGGCTGGACGTGGTGTTCGCCAACGCGGGCGTCGGCGCCTTCCAGCCCTTCGGCGACGTCACCGAGGCCGAGTTCCACCGCGTCGTGGACATCAACCTCAAGGCGGTGTTCTTCACCGTCCAGAAGACGCTTCCCCTGCTGTCCGACGGGGGATCGATCGTGATCAACGCGTCGTTCGCCCTGCACCGTGGAACGCCCGGCACGGCCCTCTACTCGGCGGCCAAGGCCGCGGCGCACAATCTGACCCGGACCCTCGCGGCCGAGCTGGCGCCACGGCGCATCCGGGTCAACTCCGTGAGCCCGGGCACCATCGACACCCCGGCGTTCCGCACCGAGGTCTCCGCCGAGGCCCGGGCCTCCCTCGCGGCCTCCATCGCCGCCGGACGCGTCGGCACCGCCGAGGAGGTCGCCGCCGTGGTCGCCTTCCTCACCTCCGGCGAGGCCTCCTACGTCAACGGCCAGGACATCCTCGTCGACGGCGGCCTCGTCAACTCCACCCCCGCACCGGTGCTGTGAGTCCCGCTCCCGGGCTCAGCGGTCCTTCCTACGCTTGGCCTTGCCGCTCACGCCGCCGAACAGCGCCAGGCCCTTCACCACGACCACCGGCGCCGACGGGTCGATGTCCGGGCCGCCGTGCACGTCGAAGCCGCCGAAGATGCCCACACCCTGGCAGCGCACCTCCACCCCCTCGGGCACGATGATCTCGGCCCCGCCGAAGACGGCGTTGATCGTGATCTCGATCTCCTTCGCCTCGAACTCGGCGTCGGTCATGTCGAACCGCATCCCGCCGAAAAGGGCCAGACCCCTGATGCGCCGCCGTACCCGCCAGCGGCCCTTGCGGTCGGCGCCGCCGAAGATGGCGATGACGTTCTCGGGTTCTGAGTTCGTGCCCGGGACGTAGGACACCGGGCTCGTGGCCGGACGGTGCCGCTCGACCTGCAGATCGCTGGTGAGAACCTCAAGTTCCCCAACCGTCTTGGCCTGGTAGAGCCTGTCCAGGCGTTCGGAGTACTCCTCGTAGGCCAGCTGACCGGTGCTCAGGGCCTCACCGAGCAGGGCGGAGACCTGCTCCCTGTTGCTGTCCGAGGCGCGCAGGTTCGACGTCTGGGGGTCCCTGCGCTGAGGGAAGTTTTCCATGAAAGTCACGATAGTTCTCATTTATCACGACAGAGAGCGCGTAAAAGGGGCCGGGTCTCCGTACCGGCTCGCACCCCGTCACCCCGAGCCCGGCGGCTGAAGGTTACGGCGCAGGTCACCGGACCGGTCCGGCCTGCCGTTCACGGCACTTGGGAGGCGGTGCGCGTGCGCCGTCGCGGGCCGGTCGATCATGGCGGTCTCCGCGCGCGGCCGCCGACCGGAGCGCCGCCCGTCTGATCACCGAACAAGCCCGTTGGGCGCCTTGTCTGATAGATCCAAAATGTGATCATTGTCGGGATTTGTTGATCGTTCACCTTCACTACACGCACGCGCAGTGAGCCGTTCCACCCGCCGTGATTTCTGTGATCAGCACACTCGAATCACCTGAAACGGCAGAAACATGACGCGCAGCAGCGCACCACGACCCCCTGCCTGGCCCGGTGCGATCACCGCGATCGCACTCACGGCCGGCGCACTCGTCGCCGCGCCGGCCTCCCCGGCCTCGGCGGCCCCGGCGGCCTCGGCGACCGAGAACCGGCCGACCTACCTCGGCAAGTCCCTGTACACCGGTGAGTTCCACGCGCACACCGGAATGAGCGACGGAGCCGAGAACCCGAGCGCGGCGTTCACCTACGTGCGCGACAAGACGGACGCGGACTTCTTCGCCCTCACCGAGCACGACGTGATGTGGGACATCCGCAACGGCGACGACTTCATCAAGGACTGGCGGGACGCCGACTCGGACGAGTGGCGCGCCCTGCACGAGCTGGCGGACAAGTTCAACGCGTCCCAGACCGAGCTCACCGTGGCCCCCGCCATCGAGAACACCTGGTACGACGGCACCGGCCACATCAACCTCTTCAACACCAGCTGGCACGCGACGGCCAGGGCCACGGAGAAGGGCACCGTCGACGGGTTCGCCAACGGCTTCGGCGTCGGCGACATGAAGTACGACTACTTCACCTACCTCGCCCGCCTCAAGCAGGACCCGAACGCGATCGGCCAGTTCAACCACCCCTCACCCACGGGCAAGGGCGAGTTCTTCGGCTTCAAGGGCCTGGACAGGACCGCCGACGAACGCATGGAGCTGATCGAGGTCAAGTCCCCGGACCAGGCCAGGGAGTTCCAGAAGGCCCTTGACGCGGGCTGGCACCTGTCCCCGGTCTGGAACGGCGACGAGCACTCCGCCACCTGGGTCACGAGCAACCCGTCGATCACCGGCATCTGGGCCAGGGGCAGGAGCCTGGACGACCTCTACGCGGCGATGCGCGACCGCAGCACGTACTCCACCGGAGACGTCAACGCCGTCCTCGCCTTCGGCGGCAACGGCAAGCTGATGGGCTCGATCCTGCCCGCGGGCACCACCACCCTGGACGCCGAGCTCCAGCTGAGGGACCCCGACGCCAAGGACTCCTTCACCGGCGCGCAGCTGATCACCAACGGCGGGAAGGTCGCCCACGACTTCGGCAGGCTGAGCGGCAACGACCTGACGCTGAAGAAGAAGCTGGACGTCAAGGACGGCGACTTCTACTACGTCCGCGCCGACCAGGCCGACGGCAACTTCCTGGTCTCCGCCCCGATCTGGATCGGCGAGACGACGAGCGGCGCGAACTACGCCCCGCAGATCACCGTCGCCGACGTGCCCACGACCGCCCGGTACGGCCAGGCGGTCACGCTGCCGCAGGTGAGCGCGACCGACGACTCCGGCGGGCAGCCGACCACCGCCCTTGAGGTGTGGGACTCCGCGGGCCAGGTCCCGGTCAAGGACGGCGCCTTCCAGATCCGCTCCTACGACGACACGTTCGTCGTCGTGAAGGCGACCGACGACAAGGGCAACACCAACGCCGAGCTGCGCCGGATCCAGATCGACCAGAGGACGCAGGACCCGGCGGGCGTGTTCCGCTTCACCAACAACGTGGCCGTGGGCGCCGAGCCCGGCACGGCGGGCATCGCCGTCACGACCGACCGGGACATCCAGCGCGTCTACGCGCAGGTCCTGCCGGAGGGCGGCGACGACTGGTCCAGGGCCCAGGTCCTCACCTCGACCGGCGACAGCCCGTACGAGACGTCGACCGTCGGCAACGACGAGCCCAAGTTCCAGCACTCCGTCACGGGCCAGACGCTGCGCTCCCACGAGTTCCGGCTCACCGGCCTGAAGGTCGGCACGTCCTACCGGTACCGCCTCGGCGTCACCAGGAACGGCGCCGCTCCGAAGGCCGCCGACACGGCCGCCTGGACGGACGTCAAGGGCCGGTTCCTCGCGGGCGGGACCGACAGCGAGCCCGTCTACATCCTCGGCGACGTCCAGGTCCCCGACAGCAACGCCGACAGCCTCAAGCTGCCGGGCAAGGTCCTCGACCAGCTGAAGGCCAAGGCTCCCGGCGGCGGCACCGTCATGCAGCTCGGCGACCTCGTCGAGGACGGCGGCCGCACCAGGATGTGGAGCGAGATCAACGACGCGCTCCTGTCCGGCCTCGACACGCAGTACGCGGCTGTCAAGGGCAACCACGAGACCTACGAGGACCCCGACTACAACTCGGTCGCCGTCGAGCCCGCCTCGATCTTCACCAACATGTTCGCGCTGCCCAAGAACGGCGCCGTGGGCGAGGCCAACTACTCGTTCGACCGCGGGCAGATCCACTTCTCCGTCCTCAGCTCCACCGCCCGTCTCGACGACCAGCTCGCCTGGCTGGTGAAGGACGTCCGGGCCTCGGACAAGAAGTGGAACGTCGCCCTCGGGCACTTCTCCTACTACGGCGGCCGCCACGGGGCCGACGCGGGCATGGACATCGACCGCGAGAAGGTCACGCGCGTCCTCGACCAGCTCGGCGTCGACATGTACATCGGCGCTCACGACCACGTCTACAAGCGCTCGACGATCTACGAGGGCCGGCTGGCCCGGACGCCGGAGGAGACGGCCGAGGGCACCACCTTCGTGACGATGGGCTCCTCCGGCCCCAAGTTCTACGAGAACGCGAAGCACTGGTGGGACGACAAGGTCGACGACGAGGACATCCAGATGGGCGGTGTCCTGACGGCCACCGACGCGGGCCTGCGACTGACGGCGTACAAGATCGACGGCCGGGTGGTCGACGACTTCACCGTCACCAAGCCGCAGGGCACCTGGAAGGTCTCCTCCGCCGAGATCAGGAACCGTGAGCTGGACGGCGTCGGACTCATCTCCTCCCCGGGCAGCCTCGACAGGCTGACCGTCATGGCCGCGACGTACGACGCCTCGCAGCAGAAGATGATCGACGTGCGCTCGGCCGACGTCACGCTCAACCACACCGGCCGTGAGCAGTACATCCGTTTCGACAAGCCGCTCGCGGTCGCGCCGAGCTCGACCGTCAGGCTGTTCGTCTGGGACTCGCTGAAGTCCGGCAAACCGCTGCGGCCCGCCGTGACCCTGCGCGAGGGCCTGGCCGGTGACGGCACCGCCCAGACCCCCTACCTGATCGACTCCGCCGACGACCTGGCGAAGATCGACAACGACCCGGCCGGGCACTACAGGCTCGCCGGCGACCTGAACCTGAGCGGCCTCGGCCGTTTCCAGATCGGCCGCACGATCGCCTTCACCGGCGTGTTCGACGGCGCCGGGCACACCGTCTCCGGCCTGTCCGCGATCCCCGGCCAGGGGCCCGGCCTGTTCGCCGACAACCACGGCACGATCGTGAACCTGGTCGTCAACGGCGAGGCGACCACCGACCGCACCCCGGCCGGTCTCGTCGCCGACATCAACCACGGCACGATCGAGCGGGTCCGTGCCGACGGGTCGCTGACCGCCGCGAGCTATGTCGGCGGCATCACCGGCCACCAGTTCGGCATCGTCCGCGACAGCGTCTCGACGGTGAACGTCAAGGCCACGGCCCAGTACGTCGGCGGCGTCGTCGGCGTCGCCATGGGCGGCTCCGTCACCCAGAACGTGCTGGCCACCGGCTCGGTCACCTCGGCCGGGGCGTCGGCGGGCGGCATCGCGGCCTACGGGTACGACGCGACCGAGATCAGCCACTCGGTCGCGCTGAACTCGAACGTCTCCGGCACCAGCTACGCGCACGCCATCCTCGGCCGCGTGCTCGCCGGGCAGACGGCCTCGCTGGAGGACAACCACGTCAGCCGGGCCGTACCGATCAGTGGGCAGACGCTGACCGACCCGCCCGCGGCGGGCAACCAGAGGGGCAACGTCGTCCCCCCCGCCGAACTCCGCAAGCAGTCCTTCTACGAGGCGCGCGGCTGGGACTTCACCAACGTCTGGCAGTGGAACGAGACCGGCGCGCGGCCGACCCTGAAGGTGGCGCCCGAGACGCTGCAGGCCGGTGAGGCGCCCCAGCTGCCGAAGGACGACAGGGGCTTCCACATCGTCAAGAGCGCCGACGACCTCGCCCAGATCGGTACGCACCTCTCGTATGACTACGTGCTCGGCGCCGACATCGACCTGAGCGGAAAGCCGTTCACCACCCTGCCGGGCGCGTTCACCGGTGAGCTGGACGGCGCGGGCCACACGATCAAGGGCCTGACCTCGACCGGCGGCCTGTTCACGCAGGTGTCCGGAAACGTCCACGACCTCGCGATCGTCGGCGCCAAGGTGACCGGAACCACCGCGCGCGCGGGCATCCTGGCGGGCGCGAGCACCGGCACCGTCGAGCGTGTGTGGGTCTCCGGCTCGGTGACCGGGGCCTCGCGGGTCGGCGGTCTGCTCGGCGACTCCCAGGGTGTCGTCCGTGACGTCTACTCCACGGCGGACGTGCACGCGCTGTCCACCGAGGCGGGCGGGGTCATCGGCGTCGCGCTGGCGGGATCGCTCACCGAGCGGGCCTTCGCCACGGGTGCCGTCCTCGCCGACGGCCGCAACGACGGAGGCGTGGCCGGGTACGGCTACACCGGCACCACGATCCGGAACTCGATCGCGCTCAACCCGACCGTCACCGCGCCGTCCTGGGCGCACCGCTTCCTGGGCCGGGTGCTGGCGAACAACGTCGCCACGCTTGAGGGGAACTGGGCGGTCGAGACCCTCCAGGCCACCACGCAGCAGGAGACCACGATCGGTCCGGCGACGCTCAACGGCGCCACCGCGACCAGGGACGAGGCCCGCAGCCAGGACTTCTGGACCGGCAAGCTCGGCTTCGACCTCACCACGGTCTGGAAGTGGGACGAGGACGGCAGGCGGCCCGTACTGCGCGCCGTACCCGAGGACGTCCCCCCCGTCTC
Source organism: Streptosporangium sp. NPDC020145 (assembly GCF_040631275.1). Classification (NCBI taxonomy): domain Bacteria; kingdom Bacillati; phylum Actinomycetota; class Actinomycetes; order Streptosporangiales; family Streptosporangiaceae; genus Streptosporangium; species Streptosporangium sp. NPDC020145. The sequence continues at coordinate 90,088 of NZ_JBEXZT010000011.1, forward strand.
CGAGCCCGAGCCCACGGGCCCGGCTCTGGCGCGGGACACCGACGGCTTCTACCTCGTACGGCAGGCGGCCGACCTGGGTCAGATCGCCGCCCACCCGGCGGAGAGGTTCCGGCTCGCCGCGGACCTCGACCTGACCGGCGTCGCCCCGATCACCCCCGCGTTCACCGGCGAACTGGACGGGGCGGGACACACCCTGAGCGGTTACACCTCCTCCGTCGGCGGCCTGTTCACCTCCGTCACCGGCAAGGTGCACGACCTGACCCTCGCCGGGGCCTCGGTGAACACCACCACGGGGAACGTGGGTCCGCTGGCCGACCGTCTCGACGGCACCGTTGAGCGGGTCGCCACCAGCGGCTCGATCGTCGGCGCCACCACGGTCGGCGGCATCGTCGGCTACAGCTGCGGCGTGCTGCGCGACTCGTGGTCGGCGACGACCGTCTCGACGACCGGCGGCAAGTACGCGGGCGGACTCGTCGGCATCGCCGGCGGCGCCACTCAGTGCTCCGCGAGCGGCGGCAGCCTCACCGAGCGGAACTACGCCACCGGCGCGGTGACCGTACCGAAGAGCGAGGCCGCGGCCGGCATCAGCGGCTACGCCTACACCGGCACCACCATCCGGAACAACGTCGCGCTCAACCCGACGGTGACCGCGACCGGATGGGCCCACCGGATCGTCGCCCGCACCCTGAACGGGGGCGCGCCGACCGTCGAGCACAACCTCGCCGTCGAGACCCTGGTCGCGTCGGTGCAGAGCATCGGCTCCACCGCGCCGGAGAGCTTCAACGGCACCACCGTCACCGTCGCGCAGGCCGCCGACCCGGCCACCTACGCGTCGATCGGGTGGGACCTGGAGAAGGTCTGGCGGTGGGACACCGGCCTCGGCCGACCGGTCCTGCGCGCCGCCCTGACGGCACCCGCCACCGCGCCGGAACCTGCGAGCCCTGCCGCCGAGAACCCCGCCACGGAGGAGACCGCGACGCCTGCCGCGGCGGCTTCGGCGGAGTCCGCGGCCTCGGCGCGGACCGTCGCGTTCACCACCGTGGTCCCAGCGGCGGCGGCCAAGGCCACCGAGACCGACGGCATCCGCCACCAGGCGGTCGTGAACGACAACGGCACCGTCACGGTGACGGTGTCAGCGGGGGCCGCCACGGCGGCCAAGCAGCTGTCGTTCCTCCTGCTGAAGGCCGGCGCCCCCGCGTCGGCTCCGGCCGGAGGCGACATCGCCTATCTCGGGGAGGCCCGCCTCGACGAGCAGGGCAACGCGACGCTGACCGTGCTCCTGAACCAGCCGGACGGGACGACCCTCGCGCTCAACACCTCCGGTGACACGAAGCGTTACCTCGCCCCGCTCCTGTCCCGGGTACCCGAGCCCACGGGGATGAGGGTGCTCCACGACACCGTCACCGCCACGGTCAAGACGCAGGGGAACGCCCCCGCCCAGGTGACGATCACCCTGATCTGCACGGGCAAGGGCAAGTGCCAGGAGGATGTCACCGTCTCCCACGGCGGCCGTCCTGTCGACGACAAGAAGGTCACGCTCCAGCCCGGCAAGACCCGGGACCTGAAGCTCAACCTCCGCGACGAGGCCCGCGCCGCCCTCCGCGCCGGCAAGTCGATCGTCCTGGACGTCCGGATCGGCACGGCCCCGGCGGTCCAGGTGAAGGTCAACCCGTAAGGAGGCCCCGGCCTCTCCGACGACCCGAAAGCCCATGGCGCCCGCAGCCTTCTCGGCTGCGGGCGCCATGGCGCATCAGGGCGACGCCGCGACCAGACCTCCCCGTACGGGCATGGGCCGCGCCCCGACCGGCCGTGCCCATAACGCCCTCTCCGCCGACCCCACGGTCTACACGCAACACAAGGTTGCGCATCACTGATACGACCACTAGGTTAATGCGCAACCGATGGTTGCCTATTGGAGGTCCGTGGTGGAGTTCGGAAAGCTGGAGCGTGAGATCCACATCGACGCGGCGCCGGAGGTCGTGTTCGATGTGGTGAGTCGTCCCGAGCACATCAAGATGTGGTGGTCCGACGACGCGTCGTTCGAGCCCGAGCCAGGCGCCGTCGGCGAACTGGTGTGGGACGTCCCCGACGTGGTCGAGTCGATCACGGTGGTCGACGTGGACCCGCCCCGCAGGTTCGCGATGCGCTGGGTCGCCCCTGACGGTCAACTGCCCGATGCGGGCAACTCTCTCCTGATCACCTTCGAGCTCGAACCCTCCGGCGACGGCACGATTCTGCACCTGACCGAGAGCGGCTGGCGGGAGAAGGGCTGGGAGGCCGCCGTGCTTGAGAAGGCCTTCCACGAACACGAGCACGGCTGGGACACCTTCCTTCCCCTCCTGCGGAGCTACGCCTCTTCCGTGGTGGCGCGATGACCGTCGCCGTCGACGACGAACTCTGGTCGGCGATCGGCGACCCGATCAGGCGCCGTCTGCTCGACCTGCTGCTCGCGGAAGGCGTCGGTACGCCGACCAGCCTGAGCGATCGTCTCCCGATCTCGCGCCAGGCGGTCACCAAGCATCTGAACGTCCTCGATCGCGCGGGCCTCGTGCGCGCGACACCGATGGGCCGCGAGCGACGCTACGAAGTCGACGAGGCACAGCTCGCCCGCGCCGTACGGCAGCTGAACGAGGTCGGCAGAACCTGGGATGTACGGCTGAACCGCATCAAGCGCATCGCGGAACAGATCCAGCGTCAGAAAACGACTGACCAACAGATCGACGTACCCGTGTGCCGGTGGCGGTGATCTCCGTCCCGGACGCCTGAACCGACGGTGCCGGTGTGCCATCGAGCCCGTGTAACCGTCCGAAGAATCAACCACCTTTGGGGGACAAACATGAGTGGATCGCTGCTCGGCGACAGGAACGCTGTCATCTATGGGGGCGGGGGCGCCATCGGCGGCGCGATCGCCCGGGTGTTCGCCCGGGAAGGCGCGAGGGTGTTCATCGCCGGACGGACACAGGAGAGGCTCGACGCCGTGGCACGTGACATCGCCGCCACGGGCGGAGCGGTCGAGACCGCGCAGGTCGACGTTCTCGACCAACAGGCGGTCGAGAAGCACGCCGACACGGTCGCGGCGACGGCCGGCGGCATCGACATCGCCGTCAACGCCGTGAGTGTCCCGCACGACCAGGGGACCTCGCTGGCGGATCTCTCGCTGGAGGAGTTCATGCGGCCGATCGACGGCTATCTGCGGGCGCTGTTCATCACGAGCAAGGCTGTGGCACGGCACACGGGTCGCGAGCGGCCCGGCGTCATCCTGACGCTGTCCGAGCCGGGTTCCAAGCTGGCTGTGGGCGGCATCTTGGGGCACGCCGTGAGCGCGGCGGGCAAGGAGGCCTTCTCCCGGGTTCTGGCCGCGGAACTGGCGCCGGGCAACGTCCGGGTGATCGGCATCCGTCCACACGCCGCCGTCGACGCGCCCGCGGCGGGTTCCCACACCAAGGACCTCTTCGAGCAAGCCGCGACGGCGGCCGGGCAGTCGGTCCAGGAGCTGCTCGAAAGCGGAGCGATGGCGCAGGGAACGCTTCTGAAGAGACTGCCCACGCTCTCCGAGATCGCGGAGACGGCCGCGTTCCTGGCTTCGGACCGAGCCGGAGCCATGACCGGAACGATCGCCAACCTGACCGCCGGCGCACTTGTCGACTGAGACCGCCGCATCCGATCAACCCGACGACTTCGTTCCCCGCACCTCCTGGGCGTTCCGCCCAACGCCCAGGCCGTCGCCGACGCGGGCTTCCCGGTGGTCGTGACCTGCCCCTACGGGCGGTCAGGCGTCCGGATCACCGCCGTCCAACCGTCTTGAACGCCGGCAGCACTCGGTAGGCGCACGCACTTACCCATCTCAGCCGGAGAAGCCGTCGCCAGAGCGCAAGCGGCGGTTGAACGGCTCAACGCCCCAGACGTCCGGCATGGGAACTCCTCGACTGGTGCCGACAAGCTTGGTCCGGAGAACCTTGCCCGCCAGGTCGCAACGCTCCGCCGGTTCCAACTGGCGTGATCCGGCCCACCGGGGTGAGGCGAAAGATCCCTCCATGGTGTGATCTGGGTGATTGGCGGTCTCCATAGACTGGCCGGATGGCTTCTCCCCCCGCCCAGCGGGCGCGGCTGCGGCCCGTCGCCCGGCTGGGCCGCGCGCTCACCGCAGCCGTGTGGACCGGCAGGGCCGGTCCGTCGCACCCCCGCCCCCGGTGGCTGACCCCCCGCGTGCCGGGGTTTCTGAGTCTGCTGCCGTTCCGCACGATCAACCTGGTCCTCGTCGCCGATCTCGTACTGGCCTTCATCCTGTTCCGCTCCGTGCAGGCGCTCATGAGGCACGAGTCGCTGTATATGGCGACGCCTCTGGACGAGGGAGAGATCGCGTTCATCGCCCTGACCTCCTCGCTGCCGCTGGCGCTGCGCGACCGCTGGCCGCTGATGGCCTGGCGGCTCGCGGTGGTACTGATTCCCTGGGGGATCGTCACCCGCGGCCAGGACCTGGAGGCGGCCTTCTCCGCCGACGCCGTGATCATGTACCTGCTGGTGGTCTACGCGGTCGCGGTCCGCTGCGAGCGGCACGTCATCATCGGTGTGTGGATGATCTCGGCTGCCGCCCTGTGGATCCTCGGCATCCAATCCGACCCCAGCCTGCCCGGCGTGACGTTCATCGGCATCGCCATGGTGACCGTCACCGTCCTGTTCGGCTACAACGTCCAGGCCAGGAGGACGGCCGCCGGGCGGCTGGCCGAGGAGGAACGGCGCAGCGAGCAGGCGCTGGCCGGGCAGGCCGTCCTGGAGGAACGGGCCAGGATCGCCCGGGAGCTGCACGACGTGGTGGCGCACCACATGTCGGTGATCGCCATCCAGGCGGAGGCCATACCACTGCAGGCGCGGGAGGACGCGCGGCTGCTGGAGGAGGGGCTCGGCGAGATCCGCGCGCTCTCGCTGGCCGCCATGACCGAGATGCGCCGCGTGCTGGGCGTGCTACGCGACGGGGACGGGCGTACGGACACCGCGCCGCAGCCGGGCCTGGGCCGCCTGGAGGAGCTCGCCGCCACCGCGCGCTCCGCGGGGCTCTCCGTGGAGCTCAAGCTGGGCGGCGACCTGCTCGACCTGCCCACCGCGGTGAATCTGTCGGCCTACCGGATCGTGCAGGAGTCGCTCAGCAACGCCATGCGGCACGCGCCCGGCTCGGCCGTCACGGTGAGGATCCACCGCTCGGGCGACGAGCTGAACATCCACGTGGCGGACGACGGCGGGGACCGCGCCTCCGCGGAGGCGGCGAAGGCGGGGCGCGAGAAGCACACGGGACACGGCCTGATCGGGATGCGGGAACGGGCCGCCATGCTCGGCGGGAGCGTGTGGGCGGGACCGACGGGAAAGGGCTTCGCGGTCACCGCGATACTTCCGATCGCTGAGGAAACATGACGATCAGGGCATGGTCAGAACCGGCTTCACCGTGTTCCTGGACGCCCGGTCCGACATCGAGGCGGTGAACGGGCGGGAGGCTGTCGAGCGCGTCACCGAACACGAGACCGAGGTGCTCGTCCCCATCGCCAGGGGCCGCTCCGACCAGGAGATCGCCGAGGAGCTCGTACTCTCGGAGCAGACGGTCAAGACCCACATCGGCCGATCCCGACCAAGCTGAACCTGCGCGACCGGGCCCAGGCGATCCTGTACGCCTGCGAGTCCGGACCGGTCCGCTCCGGCGAGTGAGATCCCCAGGGGACCGTCCCACGCCCCGCTCCCCCGGGACGGCGCCGCCTTCCTCCCTCCGGGGGGTGATGTGAAGGTGAGCACCGCGGTGTGACGCGAGTTACCGATCTTGATTCGTAGCGTCCTGTCTCGTTCCCCCGAACCGGACAGGAGGCCTCCGTGCTCCGCTCCTCGCTCGCCGTCGCCACCGCCGCAGCGCTCACCTACCTGGCCGTCCCCTCGCCGCAGGGTGACCGGATCATCCAGGTCTACGGCGATCTCAGTACGGCGGAGCACGTGGCCGTCATCGTCCCCGGCGCCGACACCACGCCCGCCACCTTCGACGGCGGGCGGGCCAAGCCGTACAGCACCCCCGGAGGCGGGGCGCGGGCGGTGCTCGCCCAGGCGCGGGAACTGGATCCGGCAGCCCGGCTGGCCGTGGTCGCCTGGCTCGGGTACGACAGCCCGGCGACCATCAGCCTGGAGTCCGCCACCGGCTGGGCCGCGGAGAAGGGCGCCCCGGCGCTGCGGCGCTACGTGAACGAGACGCTCCGCGGCAAGCGGGTCAGCCTGCTGTGCCACAGCTACGGGTCGGTGGTGTGCGCCAAGGCCGCGCCGGGGATCCGGGCGGACAACCTGGCCGTGTTCGGCAGCCCCGGGCTCGGCGTCTCCTCGGCGGCCGAACTGGGCGGGGTCCCCCTCTGGGCGGGCAGCGGCACGGAGGACTGGACGCGCGACATCCCCAAGATCAAGCTCGGCCCGCTGGGCTTCGGCCGCGATCCCGCCGAGCCCGGCTACGGTTCCCGGGTGTTCGCGGCCGGCGCCGCCGGGCACAGCGACTACCTCGCCCCCGGCGGCGAGTCCCTGCGCAACCTCACCCTGATCGCCCTCGGGCGGACCGCCGAGGTGTCCCATGCGTGACCCGGCCGGGCGCCGTACGGCGGCGCGGGTCGAGGCGATGACGCCGCCGGGGCGGGACCGGGGGGTGGACGCGCTGCGGGCGCTGGCGATCGCCGGGGTGGTGCTGGGGCACTGGCTCGTCACGGCGTGGGTGCCCGGGCCCCGGGGGACGGTCGCCGTCTCCAGCCCGCTCGCGTTCATGCCGGAGCTCGCGCCGCTGTCGTGGGTGTTGCAGACGCTGGCGGTGTTCTTCTTCGTGGGCGGGTACGCCGCGGCACGGAGCCTGCGGACTGCGGGTGATCGGGCGGGGGCGGAGACGGCGGGACCGGCGCGGACGGCGGGACCGGCGTGGGTGCGGGCCAGGATGGGGCGGCTGCTGCGGCCGGTGGGCCCGCTCCTGCTGGTCTGGGCAGGGATCGCGGCGGGGCTGGCGCTGCACGGCGCGCCGTACGCGACGGTCAGGGCGCTGGCGCTCCCGGCGCTCGGACCGATCTGGTTCCTGGCGGTCTTCGCGGCGCTCACCGCCGCCACTCCCCTGCTGCTGAGACTGCGGCCGGGTGTCACCGCCGTCTCGGCGGCCGCGGTGGTGCTCGTGGTGGACGCGGTCAGGTTCGGCCTGGGCGGGCCGGCCTGGCTGGGGTGGGTGAACCTCGCGGCCGGGTGGCTGGTGCCGTACATGCTGGGGATGGGCTGGGCGGGCGGCGGGCTCGCCTCCCGGCGGACGGCGGTGGCGCTGCTGGCCGGAGGGGCGGCCGGGGCGGCGGTCCTGGTGGCCGGGTTCGGCTATCCCGCGAGCATGGTGGGCGTGCCGGGGGCGAGGGTCTCGAACCTCAGCCCGCCCACGCTCGCCGCCGTCGCCTTCGGGCTCGCCCAGGTGGGGCTGGCGCTGCTGGCGCACGGGCCGCTGGGGCGGCTGATGCGCAGGCCCCGGCTCTGGGCCGCGGTGGCGCTGCTCAACCTGTCCGCTATGACGATCTTCCTCTGGCACCTGACGGTGGCTGCCGTGACCGCCCTGGCCGCACTCCGCTTCGGCGCCGTCCCAGGACTGCTCACCCCGCCCGCCCACCTCTCCTGGCTGCCGGAGCGCCTGGGCTGGCTGCCGGTGTTCGGAGGGCTGCTCGCCCTGGCGGGGGCAGCGGCGAAGCGGTTGAATGCCAGAGTGTCGCGATCAGCTTGACGCGGTCTTCGCATGTTTGTGACGCTGTGCCACGAAAGGCCCCTGCGGCTGGAGTCGCCCCAGTTCGGTAGACACATCAGGGCTTGCACAGCCGTCTTGATGGACGTTCTTGAGGACCTGTCGGCACTCGTATACCGAGCATGCCTCCATTTGATCCGATCGCGGAGAACGCGAACGTGGTCGAATCTCTGACCTTCCAATTGCCCCGCGACCCACTGGGCACACGATCGTCGGGATCGAGCTCCCGTAAGTGGAATCGGAGGCTCTTGACGGCCTTCCGCTCGCGGACCTCGCGCCTCTTGGACAGAAAATCGCCCGGCAGGTTGTGACACACGTCAGCGATCATGCGCATGTGTTCCAGGTGCCTCATCGCCGTATCGGTCTCCCCATCGGCCAACGCGCGCTCCGCCAGGTGGCTGACGGCACGAATCTCCACGAACCCCTTGGCCATCAAGCCCCTGACGGCCTCCTGCGCCGAACCACGTTCCAATCCGGCGGGCCGGTCACGCGCTGTCCGTGTGTCTTCCGAGAACGTGTGGCAGACACAGTGGCCTTCACGCTCTTCAACGCAGCGCGGGTGACCGCAACCGTGGTCATGCCGGTGATCACGGGACCACACATGGAAGTCCCGCGCGGTGTCAACGGCGCGAACCGTCCGAAGCGCCCTGGGCAACGTCGTGCCCCGGCCCGAACCTTTCGCCTCTGACCAGGGAAATAACCACACGCACGTCAGCGCGCCATGAACGAACCTGAAACGGAGGCCGGCGACTTACTGCCGCCGAGATCAAAAAAGCCCCGAACGACTTCGTTCGGGGCTTCCCTGCTGCTCAGCTGCTGTGGTCAGGGGCAGGGTCGAACTGCCGACCTTCCGCTTTTCAGGCGGACGCTCGTACCAACTGAGCTACCTGACCTCGGTGGTGGATCGAACACCTACCAGAGCGGTCCTGACGGGACTTGAACCCGCGACCTCCACCTTGACAGGGTGGCGAGCACTCCAAACTGCTCTACAGGACCTTGCTTTTGTCGGAAGTTTTCGCTTCCGTCTTTCTTGCCTTGCTTAGCTTACCAGTTCTTCGGAGGTCTTCGACCTGCCGTTTCCCCGGTGAGCTTTCGCTCAGCAGGTGCCCCCAACGGGATTCGAACCCGTGTCGCCGCCTTGAAAGGGCGGTGTCCTAGGCCACTAGACGATGGGGGCTCGGAACTGGCGTCCCGCTCCGTTGCCGTCTTCCGCTGGAGACCTCTGAAGCATAGGGGACTTTTGACCCCGATGCCAAAGCGGCGTTCCGGCTAAGGCGGCGTGGCGCCGACGGTCGCCCCCGTTGGAGACGGGGAAACAGTCGGCCCAGGAGAAATTGTACGGCCAGGGGCGCTCTCGACGTGACGCTCGATCTGGACGGATTGCTCTCCCAGCCCTCCCAGGGTGATGTCGTCCCAGGCCCGCAGGCGGTGTGACTTGCGATCGAAGTACAGCACCGAGGCCGCGACGGGGGTCGGTTCGTCGTGTTCCAGGGCCCGTAGACCCGCCCCGCCCGTGGAACCCTGGACGAGCAGCCGGGTACCGGAGGGCAGCAGTTCGGTCGATCTCTCGTGGGAGTGTCCCGCGAGAATCATGGGCGTCCGGCCGGAGAACTGCCTGGCGATCGTCGGGTCGTGCACGGCGACGAGGTCGACGGGCTTGCTCTCCAGGGCGAGCCTGGCGGCGTGCTCACGCCCGGTGGCCGCAAGCGCCTCCAGGTCCGAGTCGACGGAAACGGACTTGTCCGGGGTGAACCGGGGGTCGCCGAGCCCGTAGATGCGCAGCCCGGCCACGGTCTTGACCTTGTCGTCGAGGACGACGGCGCCCTTCTGCTTCGCGACCGCCTTCTGGGTCGAACCGGAGTCGTGGTTGCCCCTGACGAACACGTACGGCAGGCCGAGCCGGCCGATCTCCTCGGCGAACTTGTCCTCGGGGCCCGTCCCGTGGTCGGTCAGGTCACCGGTGTCCACGACCGCGTCGATCTTGAACTGCTCGGTGAGCGAGCGGATGACGTTCCAGGCGATCGGATTGAGGTGGATGTCCGAGACGTGGAGGATCCTGATCGAGGCGGGGTCGGAGTCGTACAGCGGCAGGGCCGAGACCGTGTCGTAGAGCTGGGAGACGTTGTTGACCAGCTTGGCGAGCTGGGTCCGGTACGACTCGAACCGCGTCACGATCGACTCGGCGTCACCGACCAGCGAGGGCGCCCCGGCGAGCAGGCCGGTGTACTTCGGCTCGACCACCGCCCTCGGGTGGAAGGTCAGCGCGACGGCCGCGCCCGTACCCGCGATGGCGACCGTGGCGCTCAGCAGGCCCGCCAGCGCGGGACCCGGCCTGCGGAAGACGATCAGCGAGCCGAGCAGGCCGCCCGCGAGACCGCACACCAGAGCCCTGACAACCAGGGTCCTGACCCCCTCACGCAGCTCCTTCTCCATCATGCTGGGCAGGTGGGAGGACATCCGCGGGTTGTCCAGGATCATGGCGACCCTGCTGGTGTTGATGTTCTCCAGGGTGACGCGCAGGCCGACCGGCGCGTCGTGGGTGTCGAACAGCAGCGTGCCGAACGGATGCGCGTCGAGGACGGTCTCCCCCGTCCAGGACGGCTCCGCCGTCATACCGAGTTCCACGGGGCCGACATTGGCGCGTACGGGGCCACCGAGCATGATGCCGAGCCAGGCCGAGGCGATGGACACCGCGACGACCGCCACGCCGCGCGTGACGCGCCCCACGGCGAGGCTGCGAAGCCCTCCCTGGGCCCGCTTTGTGAGGCTTCTGAGCTTGCTGAGATCCATCCGCTCCGCCCTCTACCCGGAAACCGGGGGCACAATGGCGGGTGTGATCGAAGTCTCGCGAGAAAGGTTCGAGGAGCTCGTGGCCGAGGCTCTGGACACGATTCCTCCCGAACTGACGAGAGTGATGAACAACGTGGTCGTGGTGGTTGTGGACGATCCGCCCGAACCCGATCTTCTTGGGCTGTACACCGGGATTCCACTCACCGAACGCGGGGACTGGTACGCAGGAGTACTACCCGACCGCATTGAGATCTACCGTAACTCCATACTTTCTATATGTAAGTCCGAAAGTGACGTGGTGAACGAGGTCCGCATCACCGTGCTCCATGAGGTGGGCCATCACTTCGGTATCGACGACGACAGGCTGCACGACCTCGGCTGGTGATCGAAACGACACAACCTCCCATGCAGGGAAATATCATGATATTTCGCCACGCTGTGCATGGGCTTCGTCGCTTTCGGTTGCGCAACGGCGCTTCAACGGGCACCGTAGGTTACATACTGACCACCCACAGTCAATGTGCTTGCAGCCCAGCGGAGTCATATGGCGGCCACCCGGCCCGGTCGGCTACCCGGGCGGCACCGCCGCCCCACCGAAGCCCAAGTGACATATGGCGAGATAATCGCCATCGGAGAGTTTCGCGCGCTCTGGATGGCCCAGGGGCTTTCCCTCCTGGGTGACCAGCTCTCCCGAGTCGCGTTGTCCGTGCTGGTCTTCCAGCGCACGGAGTCGCCTCTGGCGACGGCTTCGGTCTATGCCCTGACCTATCTTCCCCCGATCATCGGCGGGCCGCTGCTCTCGGCACTCGCCGACCGGCACGCCCGGCGACACATCATGATCGTATGCGACCTGCTCAGAGCACTCCTGGTCGCGCTCATGGCGATCCCCGGCACACCGTTCGCGGCGCTGTGCGCCCTGGTCTTCTGCGTGGTGCTGCTCAGCGCCCCGTTCTCCGCCGCCAGGGCCGCGCTGTTACCCGAGATCCTTGAGGGCGACCGCTACGTCGTGGGTTCCGCCCTGCAGAACATGACCAACCAGGGGGCCCAGATGCTGGGCTTCGCCCTCGGCGGCGCCCTGATCATGGGTATGGGACCGTACCGGGCGCTGGCTCTGGACGCGGCGACCTATCTGGCCTCGGCGTTGATCCTGGTCTCCGGCATACGGCGCCGCCCCGAGCCCGTCCGCGACGACACGGCCTCGCCCTCGATGTGGACCATGACCCGTGCGGGCACCAGACTCGTCTTCGGCGACGGACGACTGCGTACGCTCGTCATGTTCGCCTGGTTGTGTGGCTTCTACGTGCTTCCTGAGGGGATCGCCACCCCCTACGCCGCGACGCTGACCGACGATCCGGAGCGGATCTCCTTCGTCGCGGGCCTGCTGATGGCCGCGATGCCCACCGGGACGGTCGTCGGCGCCTTCCTCTTCGGCCGATACGTCACCCCGTCGAGCCGGCTGCGTCTGATGGGCTGGCTGGCGATGCTGACCTGTGCGCCACTGATCGCCTGTGCCGTACGGCCGCCGCTGGTCGTGGTGCTGGTCCTGTGGTTCCTGTCGGGGGTCGGCGGGGCCTACCAGCTCGCAGCGAACGCCGCGTTCGTGCAGTGTGTCCCCGCCGAACGGCGGGCTCTGGCCTTCGGGCTCGTGCACTCGGGCCTGCTCGCGTCACAGGGCGTCGGCATCCTGGTGGGCGGCGCCGCCGCCGACAGACTCGGCCCTGAGGTCGTGGTGGCACTGGCCGGCGCGGCCGGTCTCCTTCTGGCGGCCGCGCTGGCCGTGCTCTGGGTCCGATCCCGCCAGGAGATCATCGAGATGGCTCGCACGGAGACGTCCGCCTGACTCACGCCTGAGGGGCGGGGCCGCCGTTGTCTCGCTGGGCCGTACCGGGGGTGGGGTAGGGAGCGACCGGGTCCTGGTGGGTGGGGTACTGCGGGGCCTGCTGGTAGGGGGCCTGCTGGTGCGGAGCCTGGTAGGAGCCGTTGTGACCGGCGTTCCTGCTCCAGTTCTCGGCCTTCGCCCACCCCTGCTCGGCCTTGGCCTTGGCGTCCAGCCACACCGGGTTGTCCTTGTTCTTGGCGACCAGGTCCTGCAGGATCGAGGAGTCCTTGCCCTCCTCGGGCAGCAGCAGCCAGCCGACCGCGTAGATCCCGACGCCGAGACCACCGAAGAAGGAGGCGACGGCCAGGGCCGCGCGGATGATGTTGGGGTCGACTCCGACGTAGTGTCCGAGCCCGGAGGCCACACCCGCGATGACGCGCCCGTTCCTGGTCCTGCGGAGCTTCTTGACGCTTGAGAACTCGTTTTCGTTCATGTCTTCAGAATGCCCCTGAAGGGACATCGCTCACATCGGGATTCCCCCTGGGAGGACCCTGACATCCTTCCTGAGACGCCATCAATACCCTGACAGGGGCCGACGAGAGAGGAACACCTCATGGACGATCTCCTGCGCGTCGACGACGCATTCTCCGAGGAACAGCGGCTCATCCGTGACACCACCGCTGAGTTCGTCGCGGACAAGGTGCTCCCCCACGTGGGCGAGTGGTTCGAGGAGGCGGTCTTCCCCGCCCGTGAACTGGCACCGCTCCTCGGCTCGCTCGGCCTGCTCGGCATGCACCTGGGCGGGTACGGCTGCGCGGGCCTGGACGCCGTCTCCTACGGCGTCGCCTGCCGGGAGCTTGAGGCGGGAGACTCGGGGCTGCGCTCGTTCGTCTCCGTGCAGGGCTCGCTGGCCATGTTCCCCATCTGGAAGTACGGCTCCGCGGAGCAGAAGGAGGAGTGGCTGCCCAGGATGGCCTCCGGCGAGGCGATCGGCTGCTTCGGCCTCACCGAGCCCGACCACGGCTCCGACCCCGCCGGGATGCGCACCCATGCCAAGCAGGACCCTTCGGGCGACTGGGTCCTCAACGGCTCCAAGATGTGGATCACCAACGGCTCCGTCGCCGACGTCGCGGTGGTCTGGGCCCAGACGGAGGACGGCGTCCGCGGCTTCGTCGTCCCCACCGGCACTCCCGGGTTCTCCGCCCCTGAGATCCACAGGAAGATGTCCCTGAGGGCCTCGGTGACCTCCTCCCTGTATCTCGACGACGTCCGTCTTCCCGCGTCAGCCGTACTGCCCGGGGTGCGGGGGTTGAAGGGGCCGCTTTCGTGCCTGTCGGAAGCGCGTTTCGGCATTCTGTGGGGAGTCGTGGGGGCGGCCCGCGCCTGCCTGGAGGCCGCCGTCGACTACTCGAAGACCCGTGTCCAGTTCGGCAAGCCCATCGGGGCCTTCCAGATGACCCAGGAGAAGCTCGCCTGGATGTACGTCGGTCTCGGCCAGGCTCAGCTCACCGCGCTCCACCTGGGCCGGCTGAAGGACGCGGGCACCCTCACCCCCCGGCAGGTCAGCTTCGGCAAGCTCGCCAACGTCCGCGCCGCGCTGGACATCGCCCGTCAGGCGCGCTCGATCCTGGGCGGCAACGGCATCACGCTGGAGTATCCCGTGATCAGGCACATGAACAACCTGGAGAGCGTGCTGACCTACGAGGGCACCCAGGAGATCCACACCCTCGTCCTGGGCGAGGCCCTGACCGGGATTCCCGCCTACCGCTGACCTTGGAGTCGTCGGCCGAGTGCGGGGCGTTGCGGCCTGCCGCTGGGGCGCCAGAGGGGAGTCCGTGCGGCCCTGGCCAGTTTCTCCTGCCAGGAGACGCCCTGGCGCATGTAGAAGCGGAGCAGTTCGGCGGTGGCCCTGGCGTCGGCCAGCGCGGCGTGGGCGCCGGAAAGCGGTATACCCGCCCGTTCACAGCAGGCGGCCAGGGTCCACTTCCCCTCGGAGAGGAAGTCCGGGGCGAGCTTCTGCGTGCACAGGGTCTCGGTCAGCCAGTGACTTTCCGGCAGAACCCGGAGGAACCGGAGGTCGAAGGAGGTGTTGTGAGCCACCAGGACACGCCCGGCGACCCGCTGCCAGACGTCGTCGAGCACCTCCTCGATCACCGGCGCCCGCGCGACCATCGCCTCGGTGATCCCGTGCACGTGCACGGCCCCGGTCGTCCTGCGTGGGTTGACCAGCGAGTGCCACTCGTCGAGGACCTCGCCCTCGGTGCTCAGGGAGACGAGGGCGATCTCACAGATCTGGTCGCCCTTCGCCGGGGAAAACCCCGTGGTCTCCACGTCGACCACGACATACCCTTGCCGGGAGGACACGCGGACCCCTCCGGCGGACTCAAGCCCCGAGCTCGTCATGAGTGCCACTGTATGATCCATCTACCCCCGTCCACACACGGTTCGTCCAACCACCGCCCCTTCCGGGCCTGGCAACGGACGTTGGTGGACACTATCCTCGGTACGCTGTCTCAAGCGGGGCGTTAGCTCAATGGTTAGAGCTGCGGACTTTTAATCCGTAGGTTCTGGGTTCGAGTCCCAGGCGCCCTACTCTTCAACCCCTTGCCCAGCAGGGGGTTCTTCTTTTCCCGGCCCCATGGAATCCGTAGGGGCGATCGCACGCCTAGGGGAGACCACGGGTGCCGGACGCCTCCCCACGATGACCTTCCGCGGCACCAGGGCTGCGGACGGTGCCGTGCGCCACGCCGTGTTCCTGCCGGCTTTCGGTCGTGGCCGTGTACCAGAAGTACAGTTCAGAGCCGATCTGGCTGATTCTCGTGGTGTCCGCTCCTGCTGCGGTCGCGGCCACAGTGGGGTTCGTGCGGGAGAGACGGGAAAGGCGACGGCGCCCCGAACGGGCAGCGGAGGATCCCGGTGAGGTTTTGCGGCGTCGCGTCGAGGCCGTCAACGCGACGTTCACCGATGTCCGCTTCTGGCCAGGGAGCGGGACCGCTCTCCCGGGTTACCTTCGAGGCGCTCCCCCGAACGGTCTCGCCAGCCTCCTCCGTGGAAGGGCACCCCCATGTCCTTGATCAAGCGCCTCGCTGTCACTGCTGCCGCCGTGGTTCTCGCTTCCCCGTTGGCGGCGATCCCGGCCGCCGCTTCCGCCAGCTCCAATTTCGTTTGCGCTCAGGGGAGGTGGGAGAGCGGGGAGCCGCTTTTCCACTTCTTGTGGCTGATCGGAGAGGACTGTACTGGGACCGCGGACCCGGCGCCCGGCCCCAACGTGATCACTGTCACCTCCTGGAACGCGACCTATAGCTGCGCGAAATTGAGCACACTTGACGGGAAGCGCGTGTTCGCCGACGCAAAGAAATGCGTCCAGGTGTAGCGGCTGCGTGGCTTCATGACGGCGCCCCCGCCCAGGAGGACAGGGGCGCCGTGGCGTGCCGGGTGCCGGGCTCATCGTCAGCGGGGGCGGAAGCGCAGACCCTGGCGGTGGCCGGTCACGGTTCCGGCGTGGTGGCCCAGCCGGTAGGCGATGAGCGACACCGGTTCGGCCACGACCGCACACGGCCGGGCGTCATCGCCTTCGGTGCTGTCCCACACCTGTCGGACGGCGATCAGCATGTCCTCCGCTCTGGAGGACTCGATGCGGGCCGGGCGGACGACCGTGTAGCCCTCTCCAACAGCGTGGCGAGGGGTGTGCATGCCAACCTGGTTTCCGTACTCGGTGCAGAGCCGGCCCGCGCCGAAGGGGAGTCGATCGCGAGGACGCCAGCCATCGAAAAAGAGGCGCTCCGTTGGCGCTCCCGGAAATGAGTTCCGTCGGCCGGCTCCCGTCACCGGCCACGAGGACTCCCGAGTGATCATCGGGCTCTTGCCTCGCACGCCAGGATGTGTCCATGACTGATCCGACGGACGACCTGACGGTCGAGGTCATTGAGCGCTACGCGGTCGCCGCGCCGGAGCACGAGACCGCCCGTTACCTTGATCTTCTTCATGGCAACTTCGTCGACCTGGCCGACCAGGAGCGAACCAGGTTCCTCCGCTCGTTGGGCCACGACGCTCGGCAGATCACCGACGCCGACCTTGAACGCATGCTTCGACGGGGAGAGTTCTCCGGTTGGCGGGAGCGGCTCGCCGCGGCGTGGCTCATCGGCCTCGACCGGCGTACCCGGTTCCGTGAAATCCTGGCCGACCTCCTCCTGGAGAGCGACCTCGTCTACGCCGGTCAGGGGTACAGCTTCGCCATCACCCGATTCGGGCAACCGGAGGACGCCGGCGTTCTCACCGCCTACCTGGAGAGGTACCTGCCGCAGCGCGACTGCCATTACGACCAGGACTGGGTCCTCGGCGGCCTCCTCCACCTCGACGAGACGCTGGGCACGGACCACGCCCCGGGATTCCTCACTCCCGACGGCCTCTGGAGCGGCTCCTCGTTCTCACGCCAGGACCCGGCCGACTGCCACCGCCGGATCGCCGGACTTCTCCGTTTCGCCGACCAGGCGATGAAAGCCGGCGCCTGAGACCGCCACGGCCCGACTCGGTCAGATCCTGGCGCACTGTTGTGTCCATGCGCTTCGCGCCGAGCGTCAAGACCGACGGGGAATCCATGTCCCTCACCCGTGATGACAGACCCAGGCCATCATGTGGGCCGACGAAGCCCTGGACTACGGCATGGAACCGGGCGACCGGCGCGTCATCTCCTGTGTCCTCATGCGCAAAAGCGCCATCGCCGGCAAGTTCGGCGACCACGGTCCCGGCCTGGCCAATGCCAAGGCCGCCCGATGGCTCTGTTCCCCACCAGGGAGGGCTCGCAACAACCGCATGATCTCTATGCTGCGGTACAGCGCAGCGATCAGAGGAGGGCCGGGGATGTCCGAGCGAAGCACCTGGACCATGCACCACTTCTCCCAGGCCAACCCGGAGGGGCCAGAGCAAGGAGATGTGCCCGCGCTCCTTCGTAGGGTCGCAGATTCCATCGAGGAACTGGGCGATGTCGAAGTCCACGACGTGATCATGCACAACGAGATCACCGAGGACGGCGACTGGCCAAGCCTCACCGTGTACTTCGACTACCGGACCGATGGTGCCTGACCTGGAGTTCGGCTCTGATCGGATCCACCGGCCACCTCCATCCCTACCGCTGACGCCCTTGGCTCATGAAGATCGGAGCATGGGCGGAACGGTCTCGACACCGCCAGGGGTCAGAGAGTGGCGCCGAGAACGGGGCGGTGAAGGTGGTGGGGGTTGATCGTGACGCCGGTGATGCGGCCGGCGAGGGCCAGGGCCGCCGGGATGGGGTTGTCGACGCTGTCCTCGGCGGTCGGATCGATGCCCAGTTCGCGGAGGTGGTGGTTGAGCCGGTCGGGGTCCGTACCCCACCTGTCGATGGGAAATCCCGGGTTGATGTCGGTGATGAGCCGGCCGTCGACGGCATAGGCGACATGGTGCCGGGCGTAGTCATGCCGATGCACCGTCACGGCCTCTCCACCGTCGCGTGACAAGGCGCCCAGAGTCTCTCGTCGTGCGCCGCGCCAGCCGCAGTCCTCGACCGCGACGGTCCAGTCCCCGATTCGCCTCACGGTGACGATCTGAGGTCCCTCTGGACAGGAGTGGTCCCCGTCTTCGATCAGCCGGATGTCCTCGTCCGCGGCGCCGAGTCGGCGCAGCACCTCGTGTTCGTCGAGCCCACGGACGAAGACGATCGTGTAGACGTCCCCGAGCCGGCTGTTCCCCTCCCACGCGTAGTCCTCCGGCGACGGGCCGGGGGTTCTCGCGGTGGCGTGGACCATCTCGAACGTTCTCGCCTGCTCGACGACCTCGGGATGGGCGGTGAGGAAGGCGTCGATGATCTCCTGTGCGACCCGGCCACGCCAGCTGACGGTGTAACCCTTCGCCTTCGCCCATGTGCGCATGCGGAGGGAGGTCTCGCGGGAGAGCCCCACGCGGTGGGTGACGCGGAGAGGCGTGAAGTCGGCATCGGACATGATCAGAAACTACCGACGGGGTTGATGTCCTGCCTCGCCGTCCAGGCATCGTGCTTCTCGCTGCGGGCCATGGTGACGAAGCGCACTCTGGCGGAAAACGTGAGTTGACGAGGTCTTCGGCCGCGACACCCCATCCCAAGATCCGGAACATACACGAAGCTTTTTCATCTCGCTTCACAAAGTTGAGGCGAGATGATCCTTTGACGAGTTGACCTGCGCGAAGAGGGCGGCAGCGCGGGACGCGCCAGGCCTTCGACTGCGTGTTCACCCGCTCGCCGGGGTCACGAAGCCTGGCGGGGGTGGAGCTGGAGCCCTTCTGCGAGACGGGCCTGTTCCCGTCCTTGTACGGCACGCGGACGTGCTCACCGGCACCGAGGCGGCCCTTGTCGGCGAGCGTGATCAGGCCGGTGGTCTTCAGGCGGTGCGGGGTGTGGACCCACGCCACACGGAAGGCACTGTGGACGGCCCCGCCCAGGGCTGATGTCCTCCGCGTGGGAGGGCGGGCGGGGCGCTCTTACTAGTCCTTCTTCAGGATGTTCACGCCGGTGATCTGCCTGCTGAAGGGGATGTACGCGATGGACGTGCCGCCGACGGGCGCCCACTCGCCGTGCCACTCGCCGTACTCGGGCATCTGCGGGTTGGGGTGCTTCCAGCCCACACCGATCATGTGGTAGCCGGTGCCGCTCGCGCAGTAGCTGGTGTACGCGGGCGGATCGTAGAGGCGGCCGATAACGCAGTCGGAGGGTTCGGCCTGTGCCGGTGTCGCCCCGGTGACGACCGTGGCGGCACCCAGTGCCGTCGCGAGCAGGGCTGTGGATAATCGGCGGATTCTCATGGGTGGCTCCTTACGACTGGGAAGGAGGACACCTCAAGGTGACCATCGATCGGCGTCGGCGGGGAGCTTGCATTTCTTCATATTTCGGCTGCATGGTCCCGCTTCGGCGCCCGCTGGATCGGACCCGAATCAGCGGCTCGCCTGGCCGGTTGTCACGCCGCTGCGGCTTTCACCACCTGGTGCGTCTGCTCGACGGTCCGGGCTTTGAGGGGGATCGGAGCCGGTCTCCGATGAGTGTGAGCACCTACGGCCATAGCTCCTGGAAACCGCGCCTGGCGACGTCCGCCGAGGTTGGCCGTGCGGGAAGCGAGCGAGCGTCCATAGTGGGACACATCCGATCCTCCCCCGGACGAGGCGTTCAGGCTCCCCGCGCCGGGCTGCGGGGACGACCTCGGGCGGGGGCCGAAGCGTGGACGACGCCGGTCCTCACCCGTCCGTGCGTCACGAAGGAGGCATCGGTGGCCACGAGGTGAACCAGCGGGGCCGACTGTTGTCCGGTCAGTTGTGGGAGCCGGATTCCGCGGCGGTCTTGAGATCGTTGAGCCAGGCTTCCAGGCCCATGTCCGAGGTGGGGTCGGCTTGGGGGCCGGTGTGGCTTTCCTCGGTGCGGACGAGGACGCCGCCGGGGACTTTGACGAAGTTCCAGACGTGGATGCCGTCGATGTGGAAACCGGCGCCGTCGGCGGGTCCGGTCCAGCGGATGCACCTGCCGTACTGGAGTTGCCGGACGGTGGAGGTGATGACCACCGTGGAGGGCGGGGACGGGGGGTTGGGGGGCAGGTGAACGGTCGCCTGGAACCGTGAGCGCTCGCGCAGTGGACCCGGGTCGAGACGCTTTGTGGTCATGGGCGCGACGGGCTTCTGCCAGGAGGGCCAGTCTTCCACGTCGGTCTGCAGATCCCAGATCGTGCGGAGCGGCGCCTGGATGAGGATTTCGGTCCGGTAGCGGGCCTTGGCGGCCGGGTCGACACCTCTGCCTTGGCAGGTCAGCGAGGCCGGGCCGGTGCCGTGATCGTGGGTGACGGCCTGGACGGGCACGGCGGTGGCGCCGAGGACACCGGCGACGGTCAGCGGAACCGCGAGCAGGGCGGCGCGCGTGCCGCTCCGGCGGCGAGGGGTTCGCGAGGTGGCCGAGCGAGTGCGGAACATCCTTCTCCTCTGTTCGTCGACCGGGTCGACCAGTCGAGCTATCAGCACTAGCGACCGTTAGACCATATAACGAGCGACAGTGAGCAGCAATAGGAAAAGTTAGAGCCAATAACTGTCGTGAACTTGATTTCCAGACCGCGTCCATGGTGGCCGTGTCGCGAAAAGGGGGCCGGACCGGCGGGAGCCCTGTCCCAGGGGCCGGGCCGCGTACGGGGTGCCGGCCGAGGCGGCTTCGAGGGGGTTGTGAGGGGTAGGCACGGATCAGAGAGGCCGCGGAAGGCCGCTGTCACACCGATCGTGACCGGCGCGCGGTCAGGTGACGGAAGGTGGCGGGACGCGTGAAGGACCGGGTTGTCCGCGCCGTCGGCGCTGGGTTGGCGGCCGTCTCCGAGAAGGCGGCGCGACTGCGACACGGGAGGCCGCTGCACCCTGACGGGCTCGTTCTCCACGCCGCCCTGCGTCTGCGGGGCGTGTCTCCACAGATGGGCGCCGCCTTCCTGGACGAGCCCATGACCCTGACCGGGGTGGCTCGCCTGTCTCGCGCGGCCGGTCTACCACCGCCGCTGCCGGACATCCTCGGCCTCGCCGTCCGCTGGTCCGCGGCCGGGCTGCCGGGTGACACGGGCGAGGGTGTCTGCGACCTGCTGCTGGCCACCACGGGACACACCGTCCTCGGCCGGCGTGCGTTGCGGCCCACGAGGCGGTGGGCGCCGGGCATGTACGGCTCGCTGCTGTCGTTCGCCCTCGACGGCCGGAACCGGAAGGTGTTACTCGGCGCCGTCGCGCGGTCGTCATGGGCCTCGTGGGCCGACCTTGACGAGCTCGCACTGGCGGTTGAGCGTGAACCGCTGGTGCTGGACCTGGTGGTGGCCCATCCGTTGACGCCCTGGCGGCGCTTCGGCCTGCTGGAACTGACCGGCCCGCCGCTACCGGACTCCGCGGCGCCGATGCGGTTCGACCCGGCCCGGCATCCGATTCCCGGCCTGCCTCCTGCGGGTGTGATGCAGCGGGTACGCGGACCGGTGTACGCCGCCGCCCAGCGCGTACCGCAGATGGGGGTGCGGGACCGTGACCGGGTCACTCCCGGCTGACCGGCCGGGCCGGGTTCGAGACCCCCGCCGCAGTCGCGACCATGCGCCTTTGCCGTGCGCCTCCGCTGTGCCGAACGTGCGCACCAGCGAACTCCAACCCGGGCGCAAGCACGGGGCGACATGGTGCTCTCATGCGGAAACCTCGTTCGCGTGGCCAGTACCGGCGTTCCGGCCGACCGACACCCGGTAGGCGGCTGTCGTCACGGCGTTCGAAGTACGGCAAGCGCGACTCTCTGGGTTCTCATCTCTGGACGGCGTGCATCACCGTGTCCGCGACCCTCGCGGTCGGGTATCTGGGGTACCAGGCGGTGACGGGCCTGATGAACGCCGCGTTGTCGGCCGGTCTGGTCGGTGAGCCCGGGACGCTGCTGGTCACCGAGTGTCGCTCGGGCAGCGGCCGCAGGAGCCTGCGGACCTGTACGGGGGTCTTCACCTACGCCTCCACCGGTGACCGTGTGATGGTCAAGGCCTTCTCGTGGGCCGAGAGCAGCGCGGTCTATCCCGCCCAGATCAACGCCGGTGGGGACCGGGCCAACCTTCGGGGCGTGCTGGGGGTGGCGGCGTCGTTGCCGTTCTTCTGGTTCCTGCTGGCCCTGTGTAGTGGCGGGCTCTGGATCTGGTACCTGGACGAGTTGGTGGGGCGGGTGGCAGGCCGGGTCTGCCTGGTGGCGGCGGCCGGGTTCCTGGTCGGCCTCTTCGCGATGGCCGTCAGCTGAGCGGCCGTGCCGGTCATCGGCCGGCCGTGCCGGCCGATGACCGGTGCTCCGTCCTGTCGCCCTCACGACCGGCGGGCGAGCGGCCGAGTCGATGCGCCGGCCGTCTCACCCGGCCGCGGGCCGGTAGCCGCGGACGTAGTCGACCGTGAACTCCCGTGGATACGGCCGTGCCGGCTCCGGGCCCGTACGGGGGAACTCGTAGATGCCGAGCATGAGCTGCATCGGGTAGCGCGGCGACTGGGGCACGGTCCTGACGCGTTCCCCGTCGATGAGGAAGGTCACCCGGCCGGGTGTCCACTCGGCCGCGTACACGTGGAAGTCACGGACGTCGATGGGTACGGACTCCACGGTGAAATCGTCGGTGATCTCCGGGTCGCCGAAGGGGTGCAGCCCCATGCCGATCCGTGCGCCGTCCGGCCGGACGTCCCTGCCGAAGATCTCACAGACGCAGATCTCGGCCGAACGTTCCGGCTCGTCCTCGTAGCCGATCATCCACAGCGCGACCATGGCACGGGGGTCGTCGGTCGCCTTGGCCCGCATCTCGACGAGGCCGTACCGGGGGGTGTAGAGCCTGACGTTGGCCTGCGCCTCGCGGACGACCATGCCGGGCCCGCGGCCGTGCTGCCCGACGCCGCTGCCCACGGGTCCGGCGAAGAGACCGGTCTGCAGGGAGGAGACACGGAGTTCCCCCTCGGCCTCGGGGCACCACGACGGCTGGTCCTCCTCGATCAGGAGCCGCAGCAGGCCGCCGCCGACCCGGTACCGGGCGAGGGACGCCGTGCCGGTGGTCCACTGGGGCAGGTAACGGGGCACCCATCGGTTCTCGTCGAGACGATCGCCGTCGAAGACGTCCTCGAACTCCAACTCGTAACCGTTCTTGGTGACCGGATCGGGCATGCCCTCCACGTGTCTCTCCTTTCGAGGGAACAGGACGGGGTTCAGCGGACGGTCCAGCCGCCGTCCACGACGAGCGTGTGCCCGGTGACCAGCGAAGCGGCCGGCGAGGCGAGGAACAGCACCGCCCCGGCGACCTCCATGGGCTCTCCGATGCGGTGCAGGGCCGCGATGCGCTCGATCACGTCGGCTTCGAACTCCGGGTCGGCCAGTGCCGCGGCCGTCCCGGGAGTACGGACGAAGGTCGGGGCGACGTTGTTGACCGTGATCCCGTACGGGCCCCACTCCACCGCGAGACAACGGGTGAGGTGGGCGACGGCGGCCTTGGTCATGCAGTACACGGACTCTCCGGGCAGGGCCACCTCGCCGGCCTGCGACCCCAGGTTGACGATCCGTCCGTATCCCTGGCGGATCATGACCCGGCCCGCGGCCTGGCTGGTGAGGAAGACGCCCTTGAGGTTGATCGCGACCGTCCGGTCGAAGTCGGTCTCGGTGACGTCCTCGGCCGGGTTGCCCGGCGCCACGCCCGCGTTGTTGACCAGGATGTCGATCCGGCCGAACCGGTCCGTCACGGCCTCCACGGCTCCGGCGATCTGGCCGGGGTCGGCCAGATCCATCTGCAGGGGCAGCGCCGTACGGCCCAGCGCCCGGATCTCGGCGGCCAGGCCGGAGTCCGCGCCGACGTCGCGCAGTCCCAGGGCGACGTCGGCCCCGGCGTTGGCCAGTGCCAGCGCGATCGCCCGGCCGAGGCCACGCGCCGCACCGGTGACGAGGGCGACCCGCCCGGCCACGCCGAAGTCGGGAAACGATGTCACGGAGCCTCCTGTCGACGGCGGAAGCCCGCACGTTCGTCATTACCGTAATGGTTTAGCTCATGACATTACACCGCTGCCGACGAGCCCGTAGGCTGCCCCTGTGTCCACCGTTGTGCCCGCCGCACCCGCCGCGACGACGGGCGGCAGCCCACTGACGCCCTCCCCTGCCGCCGAGCTGGTACTGGCCTTCGTCAACACCCGGGCGCTGCGCGGTGAGCGGGAGCGCCTGGCGGACACCGAGTCCTTCCGCGACTGGCTGGCCGCCGCCGGGCTGGCGGACTCCGGCGTCCGCGTCACCGCGACCGACCTGGCCGCGGCACGCGAACTGCGCGAGGCCCTGATCGGCGTCCTGCTCTCACACGCCGGCGCCCCGGTCCGCGACGAGGACGTCGACCGCCTGCGGCGCTTCGGGGAGCTGTATCCGGTCCGTCCCGTCGTCGGCGTCCTCGACGCCGCGCTGTGCCCGGTCGCCGGAGGTACGGCGGGCGCCTTCGCCCGGGTGCTCGCGTCCGCCGCCGAACTGGCCCTGCGCGGGACGTGGAGCCGGGTGAAGGCGTGCCGCAACCCGCCCTGCGAACTCGGCTACTACGACCGCTCCCGCAACCAGGCCGCGGTTTACTGCGACGCCCGCACCTGCGGCGCCCAGATGGCGACACGGGCGTACCGGGCCAGAGCCAGGGCGAACTCCGGTCCGTAGGTTCGGAGGCCGGATCCAGGCATTTTCTTGGTCAGACATCGGTCCCCTGCCGGACCCACCCGGAAACGATCACATTGGCGTTCTCACAGCAATCAGACGTGTCCCCAACCGTCCGTTTCCGCGCCGCATACAGGTCCATCAACGTCCCCGACAACCAAACGTCCCGCAGGCGGTGATCTCCGGGATCCGCGCCACCGGCATCCACTCGGCCGGCCCTGCCCCCAGTTCACCCATAACCCGACCTCACGCGTGAGGAGGCAGGTTGCGCTCGGGGACGACCAGGATGGTTCCTCTCATGTTGGCGGATCTCCCGGATATTTCCCGCTGCCCGTACGAAGACACATGTGATCCTCTATGGTTCTGCCGGTCGGGCAGGACGGCAGGCAGGAGGGCCAATGGCCGACTTGAGCGAGTGGTCGAGCCTGGTCACAGGCCGCCACGACGATTTCGACTCCCTCACCGTACGCGCCTTGACAGGTGGTGCGATGGGCCA
The DNA here is from genome assembly GCF_040631275.1 of Streptosporangium sp. NPDC020145. Taxonomy (NCBI): domain Bacteria; kingdom Bacillati; phylum Actinomycetota; class Actinomycetes; order Streptosporangiales; family Streptosporangiaceae; genus Streptosporangium; species Streptosporangium sp. NPDC020145. The sequence continues at coordinate 115,130 of NZ_JBEXZT010000011.1, forward strand.
GTCGTTCGCCAGCCCGTTTCCCGTGATCGGCAGTGACAACCGCAGGTATTTCGTGAAGGCGCTGGAAGGCTGTCCTGAACACGCTCGCGGATCTCTAGCCGTGGAATACGTCGTCGCCCAGGTGGGACGACTCATCGGGGCTCCTGTCTGTGACAGCGGCCTGATCCGCATCCCGGATGATCTCGCGGGTTGGCCGATGCCGTTCGGCAAGCTCCAGCCAGGGATCGCTCACGCCTGTCTCGCACTGGACCGTGCCATCGAGACTCGGCCACAGCTGACCAGCCGGACTCAGGATGACAACCGTAGACGTCAGGTCGGTGTCTACGCCCTTTACGACTGGTGTTTCGGGTCAGACCCTCAGTGGCTGCACGATCTGAGCAACGACCGCTCGATCTACAGCCACGACCACGGTCTCTATCTGCCTCCCAACGACGGGACTGTCCGTCGTACATACCTGGAGCTCAGCGTCGATGAGCCAAATGAGTTGCCGGACCCCCCGAGTGGACTCGACCCTGGTGCGATCGACGAAGTGTCGGCCGCGCTTGAGAGAATAGGTCGCGATGCTCTCGTCAAGGTTGTGCGTGGCGTGCCAGCATCGTGGCCGGTGAGCGACGACGATCTGGAAGCACTCGGCTGGTTCCTGGAACGCCGGGCGCCCACCACAGCCGCCAGGTTGCGAGCATTGATCTGAAGGGAGGTCGGTCCAATGAGTCGTTACGTTTACTCGATTGTCCGCTGTCTCCCGGACCCACGCACAGGTGAGTTCGTCAACGTCGGAGCGGTCGCCGGCGATCCGGTGACAGGCGACTGGACGATCAGGCAGATCAGCAACCTGGACCGTGCGCGGAAGTTCGCCGGTACTGCGGCGCTGGAAACCGCGATCAGTCAACTGATCCATCTGGACGAGGAGATCGACAGAAGTCGCACGGCTCTACTGGAGGATCGCGGCGAGCCCTTGGGCGAGGAATGGCTGCTCAAGCTTCACCGCGATCACCGCAATGTGGTGCAGTTCAGCGAACCAGCGCCCCTGCTGGCTCACAGCGCCGAAGAGGCGCTGGCGTTCGTCTTCGAGCACCTCATCATCGACCCCGTGTCCGCGTCGAAACACCCCTCGGTCACTAAGCGTGATCTACATCGCGATCTCCGAGAGGCGTTCCGGGCCGCTTTGATCTCGGAGGAGTACATCCGGGCAAAGGTCCAGATCCACGTCGGAGCGCGAGTTCACACCCCGGTTGACTTCGCCATCGCGAACGGTCGAGTGGTCCAGCTCACGCAAACCTGGTCGTTCCGGCTTGCGCAGGTTGAAGATGTTCCTCTCCAGGTGAAGGCGTGGGGTTATGCCCTGGAGCGACTTCGCCGAGGCGAGGATGCCAGAGTCATCGACTCGCTGGGCCGGACCAGCACCATCTCACCGGACGTGGATCTGCAGGTTGTGATCGCGCCACCGGAGACACGTAAGCAGACAGAGGCCTTCGAGGAGTCCCAGCAGGTTTTCGACACGCTCTATGCGCATGTCCACTCCCTCGACGAAGTCCAGGCCGTCACCTCCCGGGCCGCAGAACTGGCACAGGCCCTCCACTAAGTGGTCCGCGCCGCCGCCTTCCCGGGTCGCGGTAGGAGGCGTTTGGGTACCGTGCGCGGTATGACCGCCGGTCGGCGCCCGCCTCTGGTGGAGGTGTTCCCCGATCTCTTCGTTGACATCATCACTCTGCTATGCGCCGCGGACGAGGACGGCCCTCTGGCGGACACGGTCAGCGACCTGCTGTTCCTACGGCATGTGCACCTGTCGTACCGGCACCGGCGAGGTCGAGCGCGTTTCCTGGACCCCATGTGGACGGCCGTGAGCTGAGCCGAACGCCCGTCGTGTGGAGGTGGGCGTGGGTACGGCTCCGCTTGGGCGAGGAGTGCCGGTCGGTCCTCAGAAGGACGACGCCCGGTGGTTTCCGCGCCTACCTTCCCAACCTGACCGCCCTGTTCGTCGCGGTCTTCATGGAAGGGGAAGGTCAATGTCGGTGCTCGCGGATCCCCGCGCCTTTCGCAGAACGGTGGCCGGGCTCAGCCTGGTCGTCGCGCCGCTGCTCTATGTGGTGGCCGTCGTCGCCGACCCGGCGCTCAGACAGGGCGGCGACACCGTCGGCGTCTACGGCCGATATCCGGAGCAGGTCTCGGTCAGCGCCTCGCTGCTCCACTGGAGCTGGGTTCTGCTGCTCCCGGGCATCGTCGGGATGGTCCACCTGATCCGGGGGCGTGGTGTCGTCTTCGGGCACATCGCCGGAGGGCTCGCGTTCTTCGGCGTCGTGAACTTCTCCGGGCTGATGCTCGGCGACTTCTTCTACTCGTATCTCGAAAGGGCTCTGCCCGCCGCGCAGGGCGCCGCGCTCGCGGACCAGGCGATCACCGACCCCGGGGCCCGGTACGCGTTCCAGATCCCGGGGTTCGTCGGGCTCGTCGGCCTGCTCCTGCTCGGGCTGGCCCTGGCCTACGCCCGGCGCGGGCCGTGGTGGGCTCCCTTCGCGATGCTGGCCGGCATCCTGACGGGGCCGATCTTCCCGTTCGGCACGATCGCGGGCGGGGCGCTCTACATCGCCGGTGCCGGAGTCATCGGGCTCAGGATGCTGCGCATGAGCGACGAGGAGTGGTCGGGAGAGCCGGTTCAGCCGACCCCCACCGGGTCGCCGAGCGGGAACCTCGCGAACACCCGGTAGTGCCCGCCCGGGATGGGGCCGACGGACAGTTCGCCACCGTGCATCTCGATCCGTTCCCGCATTCCGATCAGGCCGTGTCCGCCCTCTGGCGGACGGCGGGCCGTGTCGCCGGCGGCGGGGTCCGCCCCGTCGTTGATCACGAGGATGCTCAGCTCGGCGGGGCCGTACGCGATGGTGATGTCGACGTTGGAGGCGCGCGCGTGTTTCAGCACGTTCGTCAGCGCCTCCTGGATCAGGCGGTACGCGGACAGGTCCAACCCCGACGACAGGGGCGTCGGGGTTCCGATGATCCGCGGCTCGATCCGCGGCCCCGCCTCCCGGACCTGGGCGATCAGCTCGTCCAGACGGTCCAGGCCGGGCTGGGGGGCGGGGACGTCGCCGTCACCCAGGGACCGCAGCATCCCCAGCATGAGCGTGAGCTCGGCGACGGCCTCCCGGCCCGCCTGTTCGACACCGAGCAGCAGGGTGCGTTCGCGTTCCCTTTCCCGGTCGTCGCCGAGCATCCTGCGTACCCCGCCCACGTGCAGGGTCATCAGGCTCACGTTGTGGGAGACGATGTCGTGCAGTTCGCGGGCGATCCGCGCGCGTTCCTCTGCCACCGCCCAGCGGGCCCGCTCCTCACGTTCCATCTCCAGGCGGGTGGTGTGCTGGGCCAGCCGTGCCGTCCGGTCCATCTGCCTGCGCAGCAGGATGCCGCTGGTGTACGCCACCCCCACGAAGATCGCGCTGATCAGGACCTCCGGGATGTCGACCAGTCTCAGGGTCTGCAGGTGGCCGTAGGCGATCAGCAGGCAGAACAGCCCGGCGATCCCCCGGCGGCTGCGCAGCTCGGCGGCGCTCGCCACGCTGTGCAGCAGGATCAGGGTCGAGTAGAAGTGCCACGCGGCGTAGTACTCCGGGTTCGTCGTCCTCTGCATGGTGAAGCCGAGCACGGTCAGCATCAGGAGAGCCGTCATCGGAAACGCGCGCCGGAAGAGCAGCAGCACCCCGGAGACGATCGCCCCCGCCGCCATCGTCATCGGGTTCTCGATCTGGCCGTATCCGGCCCCCTGACGGCCGTAGGACTCCACCAGTCCGGCCACGGTCACGGCGAGGGAGAGCAGCAGGTCGGGCCAGGTGGGACGTCGGCCGTTGAGCAGTCGCGTCAGCACGACCCGTCCCTCACGTCGTCCCGCCCCCTGCCTGGCCGTACGACTCCGGCCTCGTAGGCGAACACGACCGCGTGGATGCGGTCGCGCAGGCTGAGCTTGCGCAGGATGTGCCCGACGTGGGTTCGTACGGTCACCTCGCCGATACGCAGGTCCCGCGCTATCTCGGGGTTGGACATCCCGTCCGCGAGCAGCCGCAGCACCTCCAGCTCACGTGGGGTGAGCGTGGCCAGCTCGGGCGCCGGGACCGGCTGGGGCTGGGCCGCGAACGAGTCGATCACCCGCGGGGTGACCGCGGGGTCGATGACCGCGCCTCCGGCCGCCGCCACGCGCACGGCCTCGATGAGTTGCTCGGCCGGTGAGCTCTTGAGGAGGAAGCCGTGGACCCGCGCGCGCAGTGAGGCGTGCAGGTTGTCGTCGGTGTTGAAGGTGGTCAACATGATGATCTTGGGTGGTTCCGGATCCTCAAGGAGTTGCCTGGCGGCGCTCAGTCCGTCCAGTCCCGGCATGGCGATGTCCATCAGCAGGACGTCCGGTCGCAGCTGACGGGCCACGGTGAGAACCTGACGGCCGTCGGCCGCCTCCCCCACGACCTCGATGCCCGGCGCCGTCTCGATGACGAGCCGCAGCCCGGTGCGGATCATCGCCTGGTCGTCCGCGATGACCAACCTGATCGCCACTGGATTCTCCGGTCTTTCAGCAGGACAACAGGGTAGAAGGTACGGCAGGCGGGGGCGGTGCGCCTCCTCCACGTGGCGGACCCCGCCTCCACCACGTGCACGACCCGGTCCCCGCCGGAGCTCCGCGCGCTTTCGGCGCCTACCAATCCGGTGAGCGAAATGTCTCGTACTTTGGGCTGATTGTGGGAGGTGGGGGCTCTCGTACCATGACTTCGTGCGCGGCCTTATTCGCTCTGTGTGGCATGAGCCCCGTTCCCCCGACGCGCCACAACGGGTGTGGCGAGACTGGGTGCTCGTGGGGGTGTTGCTGCCGGTCGCGCTGCTCGAAGGAGTGGTACGGCCGGACATGCCCTCGCGGGTCGTCTCGGTCGGCCTCGCGGTCGGCCTGGTGCCCACCCTGTTGTGGCGCCGCACCCGGCCGTTGCCGATGGTCGTGATCGCGTTCGGCCTGTCGGGTGTGGCCCAGGTGCTGACGGGTGGGGTCTCCCCCGAGTCGAACACCATGGTCTATCTGCTCCTCCTGCCCTACGCGCTGTTCCGGTGGGGGTCCGGGCGGGAGGCGATCGTCGGGTTGGCGGTCATCCTCGTCAAGACCGCGTTCTCGGTGGTCGTGGACTACCGAGGTCCCGCCGACACGGCCGCCGCGTTCGCCGTCGTGTTCTCGGTGGTCGCCGTGGGAGCGGCGTTCCGGTACCGGACGAGGGCGCGGACACGGGAACTCGACCAGGTCAAACTGCTCGAACGCGAGCAACTGGCCCGGGATCTGCACGACACCGTCGCCCATCACGTCTCGGCGATGGCGATCCGGGCGCAGGCGGGACTGGCGATGGCGGCCTCCCAGCCGGACGCCGCAACCGAGGCGTTGCGGGTGATCGAGGCCGAGGCGGCCCAGGCGCTCACCGAGATGCGCGCCATGGTTCACGTCCTGCGCAGGAACACACCCGCCGACCTGGAGCCGGGGCGCGGTATCGCCGACCTCTCCCAGCTGGAGGGTCCGGGGCGGTCCGGGCCGTCCGTCCGGGTGGAGGTCGAGGGGGACACCGCCGGTCTTCCCCCTTCCGTCGAGGCCGCGATCTACCGTCTCTCCCAGGAGTCGGTCACCAACGCCCGGCGGCACGCGCGGCACGCCACCCGGGTCCTGGTCCGGATCAGTGCGGGCGACACGTCGGTCCGTCTGCACGTGAGCGACGACGGCGATCCCGTCCGCCCCGCGGGGACACCCGGTTACGGGATCACCGGCATGATCGAACGGGCCGACCTCCTCGGGGGGACCTGTGTGGCGGGTCCCAATCCCGACCGGGGGTGGAGCGTCACCGCCGTACTGCCGCGCACCGGGGTGACCGGGTGAGCGTCCGGGTGCTGGTCGCCGACGACCAGGAGATCGTCCGTACCGGGCTGGCGATGATCCTCAACGCGCAGCCGGGGATCGAGGTGGTCGGCGAGGCCCCGGACGGGCGGCGGGCGGTCGACCTCGCCCGGCGGATCCGGCCTGACGTGTGCCTTCTCGACATCCGGATGCCCGTGCTCAACGGCATCGAGGCCACCCGGATGCTCGCCGGGCCCGCCGTGGAGGACCCGATCCCCGTCGTGGTCATCACCACCTTCGACCTCGACGAGTACGTCTACGCGGCGCTGCGCGCGGGGGCCAGGGGGTTCCTGCTGAAGAACGCCGGCGCCGAACTGCTCTCCCAGGCCGTGCACACCGCGGCGGCCGGTGACGCCCTCATCGCTCCGAGCGTCACCGCCCGTCTGCTCACCGCCTTCGCGCACGCCGGGCCCGCCGCGCCGCCCGCCCGTCCCGTCGAGGCGCTCACCGAGCGTGAGGAGCAGATCCTCGTCACGGTGGCCCGGGGGCGTACCAACAACGAGATCGCCGACGAGCTTCACATCTCGCTCAGCACCGTCAAGACCCACATCGCCAGCCTGATGGCCAAGCTCGGCGCCAGGAACCGGGTGGAGATCGCCATCTGGGCGTACGAGACCCACCGGGTCAGGCTCTGAACCGGGAAGGTCAGTGGCCGAGGCCGGCGTCGCGGGCTCGGATGATCGCCTCGGCCCGGTCGGCGACGTGCAGCTTGGCGAAGATGTTCGAGACGTTGTTACGCACGGTCTTCTGCGACAGGAACAGCGTGGAGGCGATCTGCGCGTTCGACCTTCCCGCGGCGAGCAGCGACAGGACCTCCCGTTCGCGTGGCGTGAGCTGCGGGAACACGTGATCACCCGACGCCGTCGGCCCGTTGGTGAGGAACGCCGCCACACGGCGCGCGACCGCGGGACCGAAGATCGCCTCACCGTTGGCGACCGCGGTGATCGCGCGCCCGATCTCGGCCTGGTTGGCGCCCTTCAGCAGGTAGCCGCGTGCCCCGGCCCGCATCGCGGCGAACAGGGTGGCGTCCTCCTCCGACATCGTCAGCACGACCACCGCGATGTGCGGGCTGTGCGCGGAGATCCGCCGGGTCGCCTCGATCCCGTCCAGTCCCGGCATCCTGACGTCCATGACCACCACGTCCGGCTGTGTCTCCGTGGCCAGTTCGACCGCCTCCAGCCCGGTACCGGCCATGCCCACCACCTCGATGCCGGACATCGAGCTCAGCAGCGCCGCCAGGCCTTCGCGGTACACCGGGTGGTCGTCGGCGAGGAACACCCGGATCGCTTCATGGGACACCCTCCACCTCCACCACCTGTTCCAGCGGAAGTCTCGCACGGACCAGCGTTCCGCCGTCGGCCAGGCGGGTGATCTCGCAGTCGCCGCCGAGTTCGGCGGCCCGTTCCCGCAGTGAGGACATCCCCACACCGGCTGTGACGTCCGCCCCGATTCCCGCGCCGTCGTCGCGCACCAGGACGTCGAGGACCCCCTCGTGCACGCTCAGGGCGATGTCGCAGCGCGAGGCGCCCGCGTGCCGGACGACGTTCGTCAGCGCCTCCGACACGATCCGGTACGCCGCCACCTCCACCGCGGCGGGCAGCGCGCCGAGCGCCCCGCCGCCGGTGACGACGACCTCAAGGCCACTCGGACGGAAGCGGTCCACCTGCTGCCGGACCGCCTGGATCAGGCCCAGCTCGTCGAGTGCCGGTGGACGCAGGTCGTGCACTATGCGCCGGATGTCCGCCACGATCGTGGCGACCTCGGCGGCCGTCCGGTCGAGGATGCGCTCGGCCTCGCCGGGTGACGTGCGGGTCAGGTTCCTGGCGGTCTCGATCCGCAACGCCACCGCGCCGAGGTTCGGTCCCAGCCCGTCGTGCAGGTCGCGTCGCAGCCTGCGACGTTCCTCCTCACGGGCGACCACGAGCTGGGCGCGGATGCGCTGCAGGTCGGTGCTGAGTTCAGAGGCGCGTGCCGCCGCGGCCGCCTGCCGTACCAGGTCGCCCAGGAGCCGCTGGTCCCGTTCGGTCAGGTCGGTCCGGCACAGCACCAGCCGCCCGACCAGCTCGGAGCGGTACGCGACCGGCAGTGAGAGCGACGGCCCGCGCGGTGACCCGTACTCCACCACGGAGCGTTCTCCCCCCGGGCGTTCGATCTCCACCCGCACGTAGGACAGCCGGAACGCCTCGGCCAGCGTCCGTGCCACCGCGACCAGCTGCTCCCGCGGGTCGGTGGCCAGTTCGAGCCGCTTCGCCAGCGTCGAGACCGTCGCGTACGGGTCCTCCCGCGACCCGCGCACCAGCACGCGGACCACCCGCATCAGCCAGGTCCGCAGCGGCATGTAGACCGCCGCGACGATCACGAGGGCGGCGAGCGCGGCGTTGCGTTCGTCGATCACGGTGCCGACGACGGTGAACACGGCGATGTCGACCAGGATCACCAGTGCGGCGAGCATGCCGTACAGGGCCGTCGCCGAGAGCAACCGGTCGATGCCGTACAGCCGGTACTTGGTCACCGCGACCACCACGGCGGAGGAGGTGAGCGCGATCGCGAGGCCGAGCGTGGCCCCGGAGAGCTCCGGCGGCAGCATGTACCCCAGCAGCAGCACGAACATGTCCACCAGCGCGGCCCACATCAGCCAGCGGATCTGGGCCCGCCGGTCGGGGTCGGCGGCGCGGTAGCGGCGCACCATGACCGCGAACGGCACCACCAGGCTCACCACGATCCCGGTGTAGGCGATCTTCAGGGCCGGATGCCAGAAGCCGTACGGCAGGTCGACGCCGAACGGGTCGGACGCGATCCGCGCGATCTCGGGAGGCAGCGGCGTGGCGAGGTAGCGCGTCAGGACGGCCTGCGGCACCACCATCATCACCGTCGGCAGCAGCGCGGTCAGCGCGAGGCTGACGACGGACAGCCAGCGCCACAGCCTGTCCTTCGGCAGGCGCCCGTCGGGGAACACCAGGATCAGCAGCGGCAGGCCGAGCAGCAACGTCGCGCCGAACCGGGCGTAGAACCAGTGGGCGGCCGACGCGCCCGGCGTGCCCGGCGACACGTGGACCGCGTACGTGGTCCAGGCCGCGGCGAAGCCGTCCAGGACCCAGACGAGGCCGGAGACGGTCAGCACCCAGGCGACCGAGTGCCGGGGCAGCCGCCGGAGCAGGAGAACACCGGGGAGCACCTGCGCGAGGCCGGTCAGGGCCAACGTCCAGCCCGGGTCGATGCCGCTCGGTGCCTTCACCCCCCGGTTCAGGACGTCCAGAACCACCGCGCCGACGGCCAGCGCGACGGCGACGGCCGGTACGGCCACCAGGAGGGATCTGCGTGTCGCCGTCGGACCACGTGGGGTCACGTTCTTCACGAAATGCATTCTCACCAAGAGTGTCCCGATTGTCGCGAGACTGCCGTCCCGCCGGGATCGGGAACTTCGAGGGCCGGGATCGGGACGGCCGGCTCTGCTCAGCCGGGGCCGAGGACGCCGATCGTGGAGGCCGGGCGGCGCACCGGCGGCCCTCGTGGAAAGGAGCCGACCGACGATGGATGCGCAGGGGCGTATGGATGCGAGGGCCGTCGGCTCCCCGCCCGCCGGGCACCGTGACACGATCCGCAACCTCGGGCTCGGGCTGACGGTCTGCACGCTGCCCTGGGTGGTGAGCAACGTCCTGTTCGGCCCCCACGGTGACGGGCCGGGTTCGCGGATCAACGACCTGACCGCGCTGCTCTTCCAGATCGGCCTGTTCGCGCTGGTCACGGCGCAGCTGCGGACCCGGGCGACCGGGACCTCGCGCGCCTCCGTGATCCTGCTCAGGGTCGAGACGGTGCTGCTCGTCCCGGCCTGCCTGTGGTCGCTGCTGCACGGGATCCTGCCCGTCGAGACGCGCGGCGCCACATGGCTGGCCGTACTCGACGTCTTCTGGCCGCTGTCGATGCTGGGCATGTTCACGATCGGGGTGAGGCTCGCGTTCGCCGGACGGTGGCGGGGAGTGCTGCGGTGGTGGCCTCTGGTCGCGGAGAGCTGGGCGTTCGTGGCCATCCCGTCGCTCTGGCTGCTGGGCGAGCCCGTCGGACGATGGATCGGCGCCGGTCACCTGGTCGCCGGGTACGCCACGCTGGGACTGCTGCTCGCCCGGAGTCCGGAGCTGACCGTCACCCCGCGTGAGCGTGGCTAGGGCCTGTTTTGTGGATCTTCGCCGTGGCGAGGATCGTCCAGGTGGATGCCCCGCAAGGCGGAGGAGGAGCTCATAACGGAGTTATGGGCGACAGATTCTCCCCGGGCCCCCGCGGCAAACGCGGAGCCTGCGGAGCGTTTTCGTGGGGTGGGGCGACAACGCGGCGGGGGGCCGCCTGGACGACCGCAGTAGGCGGAAAGATCCACAAAACAGGTCCTAGGGCCTGCGGATGATCCACTCGGCCACGGCGAGGTTGATGACCCATCCGGCGCCCACGAGCAGGGCCCTGGGGATCTCGTCGAGGGGGCCGACGAGGAGCATCCAGGGGAGCTGGGTGAACGCCTGGGTGCCCGCGGCCACGCCGATCGCGTAGCCGCGGATCATCCAGGCGCGGTGGCGGCGGAGGTCCCTCCGCAGGACGGCGGCGAGGCCGAGCACCAGGGAGACCGTCATCGCCGTGCCGAACACGAGCCGGAACAGCGCCAGGAGGTCGCCGTCGCCCGGTGGGCGAGGGTAGAACACGGTCATCCACAGGCCGGAGAGCGCGGCGACGAGTCCGCACCCGACGAGGACCCGGCCTGCCGTACGGTGCCAGCCCGGCCTCCGGCGCCGGAACTCCCCCGCGAACTGGAAGGCGCCCACGATGCCGTAGACGGACGCCCCGATGATGTGCAGCACCACGGGGAGCGGCGTCGCGAGGAACCGCGCGTTGGCGGGGGTGACCGCCGCGCCTCCCGCCACCTCTCCCAGCCGGAGCGCACCGGCGACCACCGGGATCACGCTGAGCGCGATCAGGCCGGTCGGCCCCACCCATCCGGGGACCCTGGAGCCCCGCCGGGCCTTCTGGATCTTCTGGGGCCTGGCGCCCCTCACGCTGCTCTCGGTCATGAGGGGATCGTGACTTTTTCGCCTATATCAACTCATCGCAAGAAAGGCCGGATTCGAGTCGGCCGATCGTCCGGGGATCGGGCGTACTTTCGGCTGAACCGGCGGCGTGGAGGGCCCTCGCACGCCGATCAGTCGTCGTCCCCCTTCCGGACCCTGGCGTAGTGCCGGGCCGCTCGCGCCCGGTTGCCGCAGCCGGGTGAGCACCACTCGCGCCGCGGGGTGTCGCGGACGAAGTGCAGGACACAGCCCGGACCGTGGCAGGCGCGAAGTTGACGGCGCGACGGCCCAGCGAACAGGTCGGCGGCCTCCTCGGCCAGCGCGGCGAACACGGCGGCGACGGGACGGCCCTCGAAGCGCACCACCGTGTGCGGCTCGGGAGCGGTGCGCAGCTCACGCCAGCGGGGGGTCCGGCCCGCGTGCCGGTTGAGGGTCGCGACCGCGTCCGGATCAAGGTCGCGGCCGTCCACGGTCGCGGCGGAGAGTGCCCCGATGACGTCCCTCAGCTCCCTGGCCAGGCACAGGTCACGGTCGGTCACGCCGTGGATGTCGGCGTCGGTGAGGTCGACCGCGAGGCGCGGGCGCATGTCGCGCAGCCACGCGCCCAGGTGCTCGACGCTTCGCAGACCGTCCTTGGGACGGCCTCTCACGGCGTACGCGGTGTTGCCCAGCTCGACGGGCGGCGGTTCGCCGAGGAGCGGAGCGCCACCGCTCACGAGGTCTGCCACTTTCACCCTTCTAACGGTACATCCCGGTTGACAGCGTTAGAGACACCGGGCATATTCTAATGGCGTCAGAGGAATTGAACCGTTAGAAAAGCTGGAGGCATCCCATGAGCACACCGGCCCTGCGAACCGGGCACGTCGGCCTGAACGTGACCGACCTGACGCGCTCCGTCGCCTTCTACCGTCAGGTCTTCGACTTCGAGGTCCTGGACGAGCGGAGTGACGGCGAGCGCAGATTCGCCTTCCTCGGCCGCGAGGGAACCCTGATGGTCACCTTGTGGCAGCAGAGCGGCGGCGTCTTCCCCGTCGACCGGCCCGGCCTGCACCACCTGTCGTTCCAGGTGCCCGACATCGAGGCCGTCCGTCGTGCCGAGGCCACCCTGCGCGAGCTCGGCGTGCGGCCGGTCCACGACGGGATCGTCCCGCACGGCGAGGGGGCGTCCTCCGGCGGTGTGTTCTTCACCGATCCGGACGGCATCCGCCTGGAGATCTACGCGCCGAGCGGCGCCGACACCGCGCCGGCGCCCACCCAGGGCGCACCGACCTGCGGTTTCTTCTAGGAGGATCGCCATGTTCCACCAAGGCGAACACGTGGTGCAGCGCCACGCCGGGGTGACCGCCGACGGCTGGGGGTCCGCCGGTGTGGGGACGAGCATCCCGCCGGTGGCCGCGGAGTTCCTCGGTCTGCAGCGTCTGGTGGTGCTCGCGGCCCCCGACGGGACAGGCGCGGCATGGGTCACGATGCTCACCGGCCCGCCCGGATTCACCACCGCCGCCGACGACCGCACCGTCGCGGTCGACCGGTTGCCCGGGACCGGCGATCCCCTCGAAGGCCTCTTCGACGGCCTTCCCGGCACCGGGCGGCAGGTGGGGATGCTAGCGATCGAGCCCGCCACCCGGAGACGGATGCGCGTCAACGGCCGGGGCCGCCGGCACGGGGACCGGCTCCTGATACACACCGAGCAGGTGTACTCCAACTGCCCGAAATACCTACAAACCCGCACCTATGTCGAAGACTCGTTCCCGGCGCGCGGGACAGCGCTCGTCACCGAGGAGCTCACCGCCGGGCAGCAGCGGTGGATCGCCGCGGCCGACACGTTCTTCGTCGGCACGTACGCGGCGGGGCTGGGGGCCGACGCGTCGCATCGCGGCGGCAACCCCGGCTTCGTCACGGTGACCGGCGGCCGTCGGCTGACCTGGCCCGACTATGTCGGCAACTCAATGTACATGACGTTGGGCAACCTCGAACTCGAACCACGCTGCGGGCTGCTGTTCCCCAACTGGGAGAACGGCAGGACCCTGCATCTGACGGGCCGGGCCCGGGTCGACTGGGACCCTGACCGTGCGACCGCCGTACCGGGTGCGCAACGGCTGATCGATTTCGACGTCGAGCGAGCCGTCGAGATCACCGGTGGTCTCCCCCAGCGGTGGTCCTTCGGCGGACACTCCCGTTTCAACCCCGCCTGAGACCTCTCACCGCTGAAGGAGAACCATGCGCGTCCGTGTCGACATGACCCTGTGTCAGACCCACGCCCAGTGCGTGTTCGCCGCCCCGGAGGTGTTCACCCTCGACGACAACGACGAACTGGTGTACGACGCCGCACCCGCCGACGCGTCGTGGCCCGCCGTTGAGCAGGCGGCCCGCGCCTGCCCCGTGCAGGCCATAATCCTCTGATCAGGGAGTACTCATGACCCGTCCACCCGTCCCGCCCTTCACCTCAGAGACCGCCCGCGCCAAGGTCCAGGCCGCGGAGGACGCCTGGAACACCCGCGACCCACGGCGCGTGGCACTCGCCTACACACCCGGCTCGGTCTGGCGTAACCGCGACGAGTTCGTCACCGGCCGGGATGAGATCATCGCCTTCCTGACCCGCAAGTGGGCGAAGGAACTCGGCTACGCGCTCCGCAAGGAGCTCTGGGCGTTCACCGGCGACCGGATCGCCGTACGGTTCCAGTACGAATGGCACGACGCCGACGGACAGTGGTGGCGCAGCCACGGCAACGAGCTCTGGGAGTTCGACGCCGAAGGACTGATGCGACGACGCGAGGCGAGCGTCAACGACCTTCGGATCACCGCGGACCAGCGACGTATCCTCGGTCCGCGCCGGCCCGGCGAACAGGACCTATGGCGTTGACCGCGCTCGCGCCGGGGTGGTGAGACGCCGGGTCGAGAGGGCGGTGAGGAGTCCGAGCACGGCGTAGCCGGCACCGAACAGGCTCGCGGCCGGCCATCCCGCGACGCTGTGGGCCCAGGTCGTGGTGACCGCGCCGAGCGCGGAGCCGAGGGAGTAGAAGACCATGTAGGCGCCGATGACGCCGCTGCTGCGGTCAGGGTGGGCGGTGGTGAGCAGGTGCTGGCTGCTGACGTGCACGGCCTGTACGGCGAAGTCCAGGACGACGACGCCGACGACCAGCAGCCACAGCGACGTCCCCGCCTGGGCGATCAGCAGCCAGGAGGCGGTGAGCAGGGCCAGCGACCAGCCGGTGACCGAGGACGCCAGGCCCCGGTCGGCCCATCGGCCGGTCCTGGCCGCACCCAGCGCCCCGGCGAGGCCCGCGAGCCCGAACAGGCCGATCTCGGTGGTGCCGAGACGCCACGGCGCGGCACCGAGCGGGAGCGCCAGCCCGCTCCACAGCGTGCCGAAGGAGGCGAACAGGAAGAACGCGACCAGTCCACGGCTGAGCAGGAGCCGGTCGCCGACGACCAGCCGCCCCAGCGACGCGAGCAGCGGGCCGTACCGGACCCGGGGGCGGCGGGTCTCGGCCCCGAGGGTGAGCCGGACGGCGAACGCGAGCGTCACACAGAGCCCCGCGATCACGAGGTAGGCCGTACGCCAGTCGGCCAGCTCGCCCAGCGTGCCCGAGAGCACGCGCACGCCGAGGATCCCGACGACCACGCCCGAGGTGACCGTCCCGATGTCGCGGCCACGTTCACCGGCCGGTGAGACGGCGGCGACGTAGGCCACCGTGGTCTGGACGACCACGGCGAACAGCCCGGCCAGGGCCAGTCCCGCGATCGCGACGCCGCCGTTGGGCGCGGTCGCGGCCACCCCGGCGCCCACCGCCGTGAGCAGCATGTGCGCGGCGATGAGGCCGCGGCGGTCGAACAGGTCACCGAGCGGGACCAGCAGCACCAGTCCCGCGAGGTAGCCGATCTGCCCGGCGGCGGCCAGCCGGCCCAACGCCCCTTCCCCGAGCCCGAGGTCCTCGCCCGCGGCCTCAAGGACGGGCTGGATGCCGTAGACGGCCGACACCGCCACCGCGCACACCAGCGCGAGCACCATCCGCTGCCTTCCGGTCAGTCCTGACGACATGCCGACCCCCAAAAGGTTTCAAAATGCAACCTATCCAGAGTGGGGCATAATGGTTTCAGATTGCAACTCATCATGGAGGGGCCGGTGGACGTCACACCCGCTACGGGAAACGCCTGGACAGACCCGGCCTGCCCGGTCGCACGGACCGTCGACCTGGTGGGCGACCGGTGGAGCCTGCTGATCGTCCGCGACGCGATGGACGGGGCGACGACCTTCACCGAGTTCCGCCGACGGCTCGGGATCGCCCGCAACATCCTCACCGACCGGCTCCGCAGGCTCGTCGAGTACGGCATCCTCGACCGGAGCGCCACAACCGACGGCAGACGGCACACCTACCGGCTCACCGAGGCCGGGCAGGACCTCTTCACGACCGTCGTCGCCCTCCGCCAGTGGGGTGAGCGCCACGCCTTCGCCCCGGACGAGCCGCGCTCCGTCCTCGTCGACGAACGTGGGCGGGAGCTCGCCCGTCTCCGTCCGCTCAGCCAGGACGGCACACCGCTCTCGGCGGGAACGTCACACGTCAGGAAGACCGGCTGAGCCCGGCGGTCACCGGCTCACCGGTGGCCGGGGAGCGTCGCCCGTGTTCCGCGGTCTCCCTGGGCGTCTCCGACCAGCTCGCGGGCCATCGCCGTCACGTCGTCCCTGCTCAGAGCCTGACCGGCGGTGAGGGCCCGGCGGAAGTCGTCCTCAGGAAGCGCCGAGCGTACGGCGGCGACGTTACGCCGACCGTCCACCGGGTCCATGATCTCGGGGGAGTAACCGACCCGGCCGCCGATGGCCTGCACCGCGCCGAGCAGCATGGCGCCCTCCTTCGCCCTCCCCGCCATGCCGAGCGCGCCGCCCAGCACGTGCACGACGGCCAGCCAGCTGGTGACGTCGAGGCTCCGATCGAGCTGGACGACGGCGTGCGCGGCCTGCCGGATCGCCCGCTCCGCTTCGCCCAGGTCCATGGACACCTTCGCGGCGATCCACCACGCCGAGACGGACGCCCAGTCGTGCCCGCACAGGTCGCTGATGTCCGCGGCCTGGATGAGCTGTGTGGCGGCGAGCGGGAAGTTCCCCGTCGCCCTGGTGATCTGACCGCGGATCATCATCATCTCCGCCTCGACCCATGGCAGACCGACGGCCGGGACAAGCCGGGCCGCCTCCTGGATCAGCTCCTGCGCCAGCGCCGAGTCGCCGGTGAGCTGCTGGAAGTAGGCTCGGTACGGCAGGCTGCGGGCGAGGATCTCGATCTCACCGGACCGCTCCGCCGCCTCCGAGGCGTGGACGGCGTCGTTGTTGCCGCCCACGGCGTCGCCCACGAGGTAGCGCAGCATCGCCCGGCCAAGCAGTGCCTGCCCACGCCCCTGGTGATCGGGACCGGCGGCGTCGAGCGTCCTGGTCAGCCAGCTGATTCCCTCGTGCGCGTACCCGGTGCGATACCAGTACCACGACAGGGCGCAGGCGAGCCGCAGGGCGCGGTCGACGTCACCCGTGACCATGGCGTGGCCCAGCGCCGCCCGCATGTTGGCCTGTTCGTGCTGGAGTCGGCGCATCCAGGTGTCGGCGTCGAGCGACCTCAGCCGCCGGCTCGCCGTCTCGGCCAGCTCCGTCGCCCAGGCGAGATGCCGGTCCGCCCAACGGCCCGCCTCGTCGCCGGTCAGCAGGCGCCCCGCGTACTGCCTGATCGTCTCCAGGATCCGGTAGCGCCGGGGAGTGCCCTCGGTCTCGGACCTGACCAGCGACTTGGAGATCAGGGCACTCAGGTTCGGCAGTATCCGGGACCGGTCGGTCAGCCACTGGGCCGCCTCCAGGTCGAATCCCCCCTCGAAGAGGGCGAGGCGGCCCAGGAGCTCCCGCTCGTCCTCGGTGAGAAGGCGGACGCTCCACTCGATCACCGCTTCCAGGTCGCGGTGCCGTGCCGGGGCCGTACGGGATGTCGTGGCGAGCAGGCCGAACCGGTCGGCGAGGCCGTCGGTGATCTGTTCCAGTGACAGGACGCGCGTCTGCGCGGCGGCCAGTTCGATCGCCAGTGGCAGTCCGTCGAGGTCGCGGCAGATCTCCGCCATGAGCTCCCGCTCCGAATGGCGGGGCTGCCAGCCCGGCCGCAGGGCCGTGGCCCGTTCGACGAACAGCTCGACGCCGGGGCCTTCGGGGTCCAGCGGCGGGATCTCCCAGGTGACCTCTCCCGTGATCGCCAGCGCCTCCCGGCTCGTGGCCAGCAGCCGCAGGTGCGGGCAGCGCGACAGCACCATCTCGGCCAGGGCGGCCACGCCCTCCACCAGGTGCTCGCAGTTGTCGAGGACGAGCAGGACCTCCCGGTCACCGATGATCGTGATCAGTTCCTCGGCGCCCCTGACGAACGGCGCCCCCATCGCGGCGCCGACGAGGCTGGGCAGGAGTGCCAGGTCGGTCAGGTCGGCCAGGAGCACCGCCCACGGCCCCTCGCCCGAGCCGTACCGCCTGGCCGCCTCGAACGCGGTGCGTGTCTTGCCCGCCCCGCCGGGCCCGGTGATCGTCACCAGTCGATGAACCCCGAGCAGGTCCCCGACGGCCGCCACGTCGTCGTCTCGGCCGATCAGCCTGGTCAGCGGTGTGGGGACCCGGATGCCCGGCGTCGAGTCCGGCAGCGGCCGTGTCACGACGGAACGCGAGTCCGACGGTGAAACGTTCTCGTCCAGCGCCGAATCCTGGTTCAGGATCGCGGACTCCATGGCACGCAGCGCGGGGCCGGGATCGACTCCCAGTTCCTCCAGCAGATGGTCACGGGCGGTACGCAGCGCGCCCAGCGCGTCACTCTGCCGTCCGGTCCGGTAGAGGGCGAGCGCGAGCAGTTCCCAGGCGCGTTCGGCCAGGGAGTCCTCGCGGACCAGCGCCTCAAGCTCGACGACGGCCGAGGTCGCCGCACCGGCGGCGATCAGAGCGAAGGCATGGTTTTGGCGGGCCTCAAGCCGGGCGCTCTCCAGCCGGGCGATCTCGGCCGCCACCACCTCGCTGTCCCGCAGGTCGAGGTAGGCGGGGCCCCGCCAGAGGGAGAGCGCGGCCGACAGGTCCTCCACCGCGGCCGCGGGATCGCTGTCCAGCGCCCGGGCGCCGCGTTCGGCGAGTGAGACGAACCATTCGGCGTCCACCGACTCCGGACGTGCGCGGAGCACGTACCCGGGGCCCTGCCGGTCCACGATCCCGTGTACCGCCCTGGGAGGCCGGTCCGGCTCGATCGCCCGGCGGAGGTTGGTCACGTAGGAGTGCATGGTGGCGACGGCGGTTTTGGGGACGTCCTTGTTCCACAGGGCGTCGATGACGCGGTCGACGGAGACGACCTTGCCCTGGGCGACGAGCAGTGTGGCGAGCAGGGTCTTCAGCCGGGGGGCGAGATCCAGTTCGACGCCTTTCCGCGTCACGGTCAGCGGACCGAGAACGGAGAACCGGATATCGGAGCTCGTCACGTCTACACCGACCGTTCCCATGCGCCGTTCCTAAATTACGCAGAATATTGGCATTTATACCTTGCTTCCCTGCCGTACGCACGGGTGGCCCACGGTCCCGGCGAAGGTCGGCGCATGAGTCTTCCCAGTTGGACGGCGTGGCGGGGGGAACGAGGGCGACCGCCGCGTGCCCTTCCACGTCCACGGCCCAGGACCGAAAAGAAGGCGCCCGCCGGGGCGTCCCACATCCGCGGAACCGACCTGCCCGGGGGGCGGCCTCCTGGACCGGCTCTCCCCCTGGGCACGCGGGACGGCGAGCCGGGTCCGGGGCGCCCGTCGACGTCCGTCGACACAGCGCCGGAAAAATCACTACAAAGTATGCTGTCCGCACGTGGAGGACCACGACCAAGGCAGGTGCCTCGCATGGGCAACACACGGCTTGTCTCAGTGGAGGACGCACCCTCGCTGGTGGAACGACTGAGAGAGAACCGCGACTTCCTGGCCCCGTGGGAACCCACCCGCGACGACGACTTCTTCACCGTCGCCACACAGCGCGACCTCCTCGAAACGGCGCTCAGGGCGTACTCCGACGGCACGATGCTCCCGCTCGCGATCGTCGACGACGCCGGAACACTCGTCGGCAGGATCACCGTCAGCGGCATCACCCGGGGCGCCTTCCAGTCGGGCAGCGTCGGTTACTGGGTCAGCAGGACCCACAACGGCCGGGGAATCGCCACCAGGGCCGTGGCCGAGACCAAGGAGATCGCCTTCACAGAACTGGGGCTGCACCGCCTCCAGGCTGAGACGCTCATCCACAACACGGCATCCCAGCGCGTCCTGAAGCGCAACGGATTCGTCCCCTACGGAATCGCTCCGCAGTACCTCAAAATCGCCGGAGAATGGCAGGAACACGTTCTCTACCAGGTCCTGAACCAGGCGCCTGAGAAAGCCGGAGGCCGGTGAGGTCGCGTGCGACCGATGGATCCGGCCGAGTCTGGCGTGGACGACCGCACCGACCCCGAACCCGGCTGCGCCCTCGGCAAGGGTCTCTCCTTCACGGAGATGCACGAGAACGAGCAGGGCTTGGCGGCCGGGGTCGATGCGGCGCCAGAGAGAACCGGTCGCCGGGCGGTGGCGACCGGTCAGGCCGGACGACGTCTGATGTGACGACGAAAGCCCGGCACGATATGAAAACGGCCGAAAGCAGCCGGCACATAGATTGATCTTGATCGACGACTGACGATCAGACGCGACTCACCACGCCGCGTCCACGCCCTACGGCTTCAGGCCGAAAAAGGCCCAGCCGGAAAGGCTCGGGGTCAATAGGGGAGATGAACGTCAAGGTAGTAGGTGCCGATCCCGCCGTAGCACCCGTCCACCCAGTAGTTCACCAACTGGTATCCCCGCTTGTCCTCGTTGCACTGGTCCCAGCTGTTGTACCAGTAACGCTCCCAGTGGCCCTCTTCACTGACATTCGCCGTCGGTGCCGAACCGCTGTTCGCCTGGGCGGCCTGGGCGGCCGTTCCCCACAGGGTGACCGCAGTGGCCGCGACCACACCGATCGTGGAGATCTTTCGTGCGACGCGAATCATGTCGCCACCTTCCTCTGACAGCCGTACGGAGGGAGCCGCACCGCACCGTGAAATGCGAGGTGGATCCTCCCCGGCAGGTGCGATGAACCAAAGACTTTCACGGAACCCACACCGGGCCGTGAGCGGGTGAACTGCCAACATCAGCAGGTTTCCTGCCACGAAAATCGTGATCACCACGGTGGACAGAAAGCGCTTTCACGCTTACTGGAGTGCGGCCGAGAACCAGGGCGCGGACATTGTCCAGGAGCTCACGAAGGCTCATCTTCCTGGCGGCTACTCGGTTGAGGTTCCCGCATCCCGGCGGTGACTCCACCCGGCTGAGACCACGGCGGCCCTCACTTTCCCTCCTCGGGGACCAGGTCGAAGCGGCCGTCGACGAGTGCCGTGATCGCGGCTTCCATGTGGGCGCGGGTGACCTGGTCGATCACGATGAGGTTGGGCTCCCTGAAGGCGGCGTGGAGCGGCGCGGAACCTGCGAAGGCCGGGGGCTCATCTGACGCGGCCTCGGCGCCGGGGCAGAGGAGAAAGTTCGCCTATCGGGGCCACCGTGTGTCCTTCATCGGCCGTGCAGCGCCATACGGCGGTCTCGTTCTCCGCTTCGGTGTACAGGCCCCGGTCGTGCACCGGGCAGACGGGCCACGCCCTCCAGATCACCTCCATGATCGCCTCCTGGGCGGCGTCGGCCACGTTCAGGACTCCCCCGGCTCCGGGCGGGATGCCGTTGCCCTGGAAGGCGCCGTCGAACTCCACCCACGCCATGCCCATGGAGTCCCAGTCGGGGATGACCATGCGGAGCGTCCCGGTGACCCCCGTGGCGCGGAGGTCACGTTCCACGACCTTCAGGTCCTCCTCCAACTCCGCGAACAGGGCCGGTTCCAGCGCGTAGGTCGGCACGAAGTTGACCTCGTCGAGAAGGGCCCCGCCCAGCCGGAGCACGTCGGCGACCGTCAGTTCGGCGGTGCGGCGTTCGAGGAGTTCCCGGGTCGCGGGGGTGGACACGGTCCAGTCCTCGACCAGGCAGGCCAACTCGACGAGAAGACCGGCTTCGAGGCCGCCGTCA
Organism: Streptosporangium sp. NPDC020145; assembly: GCF_040631275.1. NCBI lineage: Bacteria > Bacillati > Actinomycetota > Actinomycetes > Streptosporangiales > Streptosporangiaceae > Streptosporangium > Streptosporangium sp. NPDC020145. Next base: position 136,175 of record NZ_JBEXZT010000011.1, read on the forward strand.
CGCAACGCCGTGTAGACGCGGGCACCCAGCTCTCTGAAGGTCTGACGCAACTCGTCGGGATCCATGCCGCAGTGTCCCCCGCCCCGGTGATCGCGGCAACGGATATACGCCCTCCCCCACATGGGAGAGGCTCCGCCGTCCGCCGACGACCAGGCTCGGGGCCGGTGGGTTCCGGATCGGGAGGATGAGCAATGCGCCGGTTGTCGGCATCGGTGGTTTCCCTGGTCACGCTGACGGTAGCGGCCCTGTGGTGGTTCGTCCCCGGCGGTTATCCGTACGGCGCGGCCAGCAGGGTCACGGTTGGCTTCAACCACTGGATCGAACGCGACGTGGGCGTTGGCCTGCTGGTGGCCTCCGGTGTGCTGGGGGTGCTGCTGACGCTGGGCATCCGGTCCCGGCCGAAACTTGTCGGTGTGGGCGCTGCGGCGCAGAGTGTCTTCTTCCTCCTGGTCATGTCAGACGCGTCCGTACTGTCGTCCATCGGCTATCTCCTGGTCCCGGTCGTCTTCCTGGCAGTCGGAGCGCTGGTGGTCGTGGGGTGCGTACGGCGGCGACCCGTCGCGTACGTGACGGCGGTCCTGCTCCTGACCGGGCTGGTGCTGGGACTGACCACGACCGACGTGATCTCGCGCTACCTGACCAACCTCGCCGTCGGGTTCGGCGTGTACGGCGGGCGGATCGCCTGGTCGTGGGTGATGGCGGCCATCACGGTCGGGTGGGCGTGGCTGGCGTACGGATCGTTCACCCATGAGCGTGGGACGGCGAACCCGAGGTGGGGGAAGACCGTCACGATCCTGACCGCCTGCTGCGGCGTGCCGTACGCGCTGGCACGGTTGTCCTGGGCGACGCCGTGGCCGTTGGGCGGTTACGACCCGAGGACCGGCCACATCGAGTTCCTCGTCTCGGCGAACATCGACGCGGCCACCCGGCTTCAGGGGTTCACGATCGGCATGGGTTCGGTCCTGTCCGTCGTTCTGACGCTGGGCCTGATCAGCCGCTGGGGCGAGGTCTTCCCCCGGTGGGTGCCCCGGGTCGGTGGGCGGCCCGTCCCGGTGGTGCTGGCCGTCGGCCCCGGCCTGTTCGCGACCGTCGTCCTGTGCGTCTCGGCCCCGGGGGTGCTGGCCGGGGCCGTGCAGAGCGGCTCGGCACTGGACGGTGTCCTGTTCGTCCTGTTGTTCCCGTGCCCCGTCTGGGGACCGCTGATGGGCGCCGCGCTGCTGGCCTACTCACGGCGGCGTAGCGCGCCGCCACGGGAGTCGGCGAGGGTACCCGCGAAGATCAGGCCGAGTTCGTAGGCGAGAACGGCCGCCTGGGTGCGGTCCCGGGCGCCGAGCTTGTCCAGGACGTTGCCGACGTGCGTCTTGACCGTCTCCCTCGTCACGCGCAACGCCGCCGCGATCTCCATGTTGTTCTCCCCGAGCGAGATGTGCCGCAGAACGTCCAGCTCACGGGGGGTCAACTCGACCGGAACGCGGCGCCTGGCCGTACTGACGTGGGGGGAGGCGATGCGGCGCAGCGCGTCGGGGAAGAGGACGGCGTCGCGCGAGTGCACCAGCCGTACGGCCTCGACCAGTTCGTGGACGGGGGCGCGTTTGAGCACGTAGCCCGCCGCACCGGCACGCAGCGCACCCCAGACGAGCTGGTCGTTCTCGAACGTGGTGACCACGACGACGCGGGTCGCCGGGGAGCGGTGAACGAGTTCCTGGGTCGCGGCCAGGCCGTCCATGCGGGGCATCCGGACGTCCATCAGCACGACGTCCGCGCCGACGCCCGCCTCGACGGCCTCCCGGCCGTCGGCGGCCTCGGCCACCACCTCGATGTCGTCGTGGAGGGAGAGGATGGTCGCCCATCCCGAACGGATCAGCTTCTCGTCGTCGGCCAGGACGACCCGGATCACAGCGGCAGCCTCGCCTGGACGCGCCACGTCTCTCCCTCCTCCTCCCAGGCGCACGTCCCACCGGCGAGGCGGGCCCGCATGCGCATACCGGTCAGGCCGCGTCCCTGTTCACCGGCGGTGCCCGTGGTCGTGTTCCTCACGGTCAGGACCAGGTCGGCACCGACGGTGACGTCAACGGTGACCGGGCCGTCGCCGTGGCGCAGGGCGTTGGTGAGCGCCTCCCTGAGGATGGCGTAGGCCGTACGCGAGACCGGGGCGGGCACCCTGCCGAGGTCGGCGACGTTCGTCCGCACGTCAAGACCCCGGGTGAGCATGCCGAGTTCCTCCAGCGTGGGACCCTCGGCGGTTGTGCCGTCGTCGAGCACGGTCAGCAACACGTCGAGGTCCTGCTGGGCGTGTCGGGCGATGTCCGTCAGATGGCCGAGCGACCGCGCGACGAGTGCGGGCTCGGTCCGTCCCAACGCCACCTCGGCGGCCATGGCCTGCACCAGGACGACGCTGAGGGCGTGGCCGACGGAGTCGTGCAACTCCAGGGCGAGGGTCTGGCGGCGGCCGAGTTCGTCGATCACCTGTGACGGCTCGGCGCGCAGCAGACGGCGCGCCGCCCACCGCTGGCCGAACCCCGCGGCGACCATCGCGGCCAGTACGGCGACGGCCAGCGCGAGCGCCTCGGGCAGGTCACCGGACGCCCGCCGTGACCCGAACGACGGCAGCAGGGCGGGAGACAGCGCCAGCGCGCCGGCGCTGAGCGTGGCGCCGCCGTACAGGTGCAGGCTGGTCAGGACGACCAGGTAGACGCGATCGGCCCGCCCGGGCACGGTGACGTCGAGCAGTTCCGACAGGGCGGTCGCCTCAAGGCGCCGCATCAGCGGTGTCATGGCGAGCAGCACCGCGGCGGGCAGGCACGCGGCCCACAGCACCACCAGACGTCCCGGTGTCGGTTCGGCCAGGATCAGCAGGCCGAGCACCACGGCGACCGGGGTGAGCAGCGCGGCGCCGAGCAGCTGGTAGATCCCGGCCCGCAGGGCCGTGACGATGGGGCGCCTCACGGGGACCGACGTTAGCCGACCGGTCTCCGGGCCACCTCCCCCACCTGGGGGAGGTCGTCCGGCCTGGCCGTTCATAGCGTGAGCGGCATGACGAGAACCGACGCGCCACCGGCCGGTGGCCCGACGCGCGCCATGTGGAGAGCGGCCCACACCCCGGTGGCCGGGGTTCCCCGCTGGGCGCGGACCACCGCCTACGCCGTGCCGTTCACGGTGCTGCCGTCCGGCCTCTGGCGGCTGCCCATCGTGTTCGACGGCGGGGTCGGCGTCGGCGAACGAGCGTACGTCGTCCTGCTGTCGATCGTGTCGGAACTGGTGGCGTTCACGGCGGTCGGACTGGTCGCCGCCTGGGGTGAACGGTTCCCGCGCTGGGTCCCGGGGCTGCGTGGCCGGGGAATACCGAGACTGTTCGTCATCGTCCCGGCGGCCCTCGGCGCCGTGGTCCTGACGACCGTGTGGACGATCACCTTCGTCACCCACTTCGCCGGAGTCACCCTGCGCGGCGAGCCGATCCCCTCGGCCTTCCCCACCGAGGCGGGCGGCTGGGAGGCCGCGGCCTTCTACGTCTGCTACCTGCCGTTGCTGCTGTGGGGACCCCTGCTCGGCGTCACCGCGTACGCCTACCACCGGCGCCGCAGGAACCGGTGAGGGCACGACCGGGCCACCGGTTCACCCCCGTTCCTCCCCGGGAGCCCGGCCCAGGCCCACGACGATGACGGCGCCGACGACCAGGTGCATCAGGAGCAGCACGAGCATGGTCCCGCCGCCGGCGGAGCTGCCCAGCGGGCCGAGGAACGACAGCAGCCACACGGTCACCGCGACGATCGTCCAGGTACGGCGCGGCCGGGAGACCCGGCGCCGGAGAAGGGCCAGGAGCGCCCAGCCGGCGAGCCCGGCCACCAGACCGGCCACGACCACCGGCACCGGGCCCAGAGTCTGTGTTTCCTCGCCCATCCGTACGGTCACCCTCGTCCCGCTCACGGGAACCGCCAGGATCCAGACGGCCAGGGCGGCGACGGGGGCGACGAGCACGGTGCTGAGGTGTCTTCCACCGGAGATGTTCATGCCGAGGAGGATGGCCCGGCCGGGTGGTCCGCCACATCCGGCGCGTGGCCGCCTCCGGCCCTCCCCCGGCAGGGCCGGGGTCCTCCTTTGGTAGGTGACGGCGTCGCCGTACCCGTGGTTAGCCTGAGCCGATGAGCGAGATGTTGTCCCCGTGGTCGGCGGCGGTCGCCGGTGTGGTCCTCGGGATCGGAGCGCTCACCGGCGCGACGCTGTGGGGGTTGAGCGGCGGGGCCCTGATGTGGCTGGACGTCGCGGTCGCGGTGGCGAGCCTGGTCGCGGCGCTCGCCCAGCTGTGGTGGCCGGTTCCCGGGGCGCTCGCCGCCACGTTCCTGGCCGCGGTCTCCCCCACGGGGACGCCCGCGGCGACGATGGGCGCGCTGCAGGTGGCCCAGCGCGGGCGTTTTCCCCTCGCCGCCGGGGTGGCGGTCGCGGGTGCCGCGGCCCATCTGGTCCAGGGCCTGTGGCGGCCCAGTTCCGGCATCTCCCTGGGCTGGTGGCTGCTGCTGATCTGTTCCTCGTACGGCGCGCTCCTCGGCTGGGGGACGCTGGCCCGCTCCCACCGCGCCCTGCTCGCCTCGTTGCGTGAACGCGCCCACCGCGCCGAGGCCGAACAGGGCAGGAAGGTCGCCGAGGCGCGGACGGCCGAGCGCCGCAAGCTCGCCAGGGAGATGCACGACGTGCTGGCCCACCGCCTCTCGCTGGTGGCCACCCACGCCGGGGCGTTGGAGTATCGTCCCGACTCCTCCCCCGAGCGGCTCTCCCGGGCCGCCGGGGTGGTCCGCTCCGGGGTGCACCAGGCGCTTGAGGAGTTGCGCCAGGTCATCGGCCTGCTGCGTGAGGAGGACGACTCCTCGGACGACCTCCCGGGCGGGCTCTCGGACAGGCGGGAGCCCTGGCCCACGCTGGCCGACCTGCCGAGGCTGGCCGACGAGGCGCGGCAGGCGGGCCAGAGCGTGTACCTCAGCGACGAGACCGCCGGCGACGTGCCGCCCGCCGTCGGGAGGACCGGCTACCGCGTCGTCCAGGAGGGGCTGACCAACGCCCGCAAGCACGCCCCCGGCCGGCCGGTCGAGGTGTCGCTGGACGGTTCCCCGGGAACCCGCCTGACGATAACCGTCACCAACCCGCTGCCTTCCCCGGACGCGCCCCCGGCCCCGCCCGGTGGCGGCGTCGGCCTGGTCGGGCTCACCGAGCGGGTACGGCTGGCGGGAGGGCGGCTCGACCACCACGAGAGCGACGGGCGGTTCCTGCTCCGGGCGTGGTTACCATGGCCCGCGTGATTCGTGTGCTTCTGGTCGACGACGACGCCCTGGTCCGCGCCGGATTGTCCATGATGCTGGACGGCGCCGCGGGCATAACCGTCGTCGGTGAGGCGGCCGACGGCATGCAGGCGATCACCGAGACCGACGCCCACGCCCCCGACGTCGTCCTGATGGACCTGCGGATGCCCCGGGTGGACGGCATCACCGCCACCCGCCGGTTACGCGCCAGGACGCGCCCGCCGGAGGTGATCGTGCTGACGACCTTCGACACCGACGAGAACATCCTGCACGCGCTGCGCGCGGGCGCCGGCGGGTTCCTGCTCAAGGACACCCCGCCCGCGCTGATCGTCGAGGCGGTCACCCGGGTCGCGGCGGGTGACCCGATCCTGTCGCCGGGCGTCACCCGGCGGCTGGTGGAGCGCACGCTCACCCATGCCGACTCCTACGAACGGGCCCGTGCCACGTTGGCCACCTTGACCCCGCGCGAGCACGAGGTGGCCCTCGCGATCGCGCGGGGCCGGTCGAACGCCGACATCGCCGCCGAACTCGCCATGGGCGTCACGACGGTGAAGAGCCACGTCTCCAGCATCCTCACCAAGCTCGGTCTGGACAACCGCACCCAGATCGCGCTTCTCGCCCACGACGCGGGTCTCATCTGAGAGCGGCGTCGCTCCGTGGGCCGCCCTTGAACCAGGTCGCGGAACCCGGCCTGCGGGCCTCGCGGCGGATCCTCGACATCGCGAACCTGCAGGTGAACTCCTTGTACATCGCCGCCACCCGGCCGTCGAAGTAGAGGTTCGTCGCGGTGTCGTCCTTGCGGGCGAACTGCCGGACACCCGCGTGGCGGCCGAGGCTGACGCACGACCCGACGAAGGCCAGGTCAATCAACGCCGGGGCGGCCCCCGCGACGCGGCTCAGCACCGTGTCGGCGGCCCGCGCCCCGAGCGGCGCGGCGGCCTGGCAGCTCATCCGCAGCGGCTGTCCCGATGGGGCCGCGGCGTCCCCGGCGGCGACGACACGCTCGTCGTCGAGGCTGGTCAGCGTCTCGTCGGTGAGCAACCGGCCGAGCGCGTCGGTGCGCAGCCCGCTCGCGGCGGCCAGACCTGGCACGCCGAAACCGGCCGCCCAGATGGTCAGCGCGCTCGCGCGCACCCCGCCGTCGTCGAAGACGACCGCGTCCCGCCGTACCTCGCGCACCGTGGCCCCCTCGATCACCGCCACGCCGTGCCGCGTCAGCCATCTTGCCGTTGACCTGCGGCCCGGCTCGCTCAGTGAGGGCGCCAGCGCCCTGCCGCACACCAGCGTGACCTTCCGTCCCTGTTCGGCGAGTTCGGCGGCCGTCTCGACGCCGGTCAGGCCGCCACCGACCACGGTGACCGGGGCGTCCGGGGCCAGCTCCTCCAGACCGGCGCGCAGCCGTCGTGCGGACTCCAGTTCGGCGACGTCGAAGGCGTACTCGGCCGCGCCGGGCACCGAGGCGGGGATCGCCCCGGTGCTGCCGACCGCGTAGACGACGTGGTCGTAGTGCAGCGCCTCGCCCGAGGCCAGCCGTACCGTGCGGGTGGCCGTTTCGATGCGGGTGGCGCTGTCGACGACCAGCCGGACGCCCTCGCCGAGCAGTGTGTCGTAGCCCGCCGTGGCCTCGCCGGTACCGGCCACGAGCTGGTGCAGCCGGATCCGCTCGACGAACTCCGGGCGGGGGTTGACCAGCGTGATGTCGATGCCGGGGTGCGCACGCAGACGGTTGGCCGCGAGCGTGCCCGCGTAGCCGCCTCCGATGACGACGACCCGGTGGGAAGGTGTGGACATGGGGAGGTTTCCCTTCTCGATTCCTGACCTGCCCCGTCCGACAGCGTGGAGACCCGATGTGTGAGGACCTCACAGTTCGCCACGCTGTCCTGTCGGACGGGTGAGGGCGGAGACGAACGAAGGGGGTGCGGAGGCACCATGGCCATTCCGTCGGAACCGGTTGATCCCGGCCTGAGCGTGATCATGGGTGAACGGCGTCAGCTGATCAATCTGGCGTACCGGATGCTGGGTTCCCTGGCCGACGCGGAGGACGTCGTCCAGGAGACCTACGCCCGCTGGTACGCCATGTCCCGGCCGGAGCAGGACGCCATCGTGTCGCCGGGGGCCTGGCTGACCAGGGTCGCCAGCCGGATCTGTCTCAACGTGCTCTCCTCGGCGCGGGTCCGGCGGGAGACCTACGTGGGTGAGTGGGTTCCCGAGCCGCTGCCCGAACCCACGGAGTGGACCAGCGTCGATCCGGCGGACCGGGTCACCCTGGACGAGTCGGTCAACATGGCCTTCCTCGTCGTGCTTGAGTCGATGACCCCGGCCGAACGGGTGGCGTTCATCCTGCACGACGTCTTCCGCTACGCCTTCGCCGAAGTGGCCGAGATCGTCGGCCGTACTCCGGCGGCCTGCCGCCAGCTCGCCTCGTCGGCCCGCCGCCGCATCCGCGACGCGCACACCCCCGCGGCCCCGGCCTCCCGGCAGGCCCGGATCGTCAAGGACTTCAAGCACGCCCTGGAGGCCGGGGACGTCACCGCCCTCATCGGTCTTCTCGACCCCGGCGCCACGGTGACCAGCGACGGCGGCGGCGTGGTCAAGGCCGCGCTTCACCCGGTCGAGGGCGCCGAGCGGATCGTGCGCTCCCTGCTCCGCCTCCGGGACAGGTTCCAGGGCCAGACGCTCCTCGAACGCACGGTCAACGGCCAGCCGGGCCTGGTCGCCCAGGAGGACGGCGTCACCATGACGGTCTTCGCGTTCGAGATCACGGACCACTGGATCACCCACATCTGGGCGGTCCGCAACCCCGACAAGCTCCGGCCGTGGGGCGTGGACATCACTCAGGGGGAAAGGTGATCCCGGCGTTCGTGTTCTCGGGGAGCAGGAAGTATCCGATGGGGGGTCGAAGCGGGCGACGCGCGCCCCCTCGGGTGCGTTGTCGCCGCACCAGGCCAGGACGATGAGGGGATGCCCCTGGGGGTCGACACTGATTCCGGCCATGCCGACCACGCGGGGCGTGCAGCCCGTAACGCTCATGACCCCGATGACCAGCAGGACGATTCCACATAAGCGCCGCATGACCGCACCGTAGGTCTCCCTGGGTGAAGATCGGCGCCCTCCTCATGAACCGCCTCCCGGCCGTAGTGCTCAGGCGAGGACGGCGGGGCTGAGCACCTCCTGGCACCACTGACGGAAGCCGGTGGGGGAACCGCCCCCCGAGGCGCGGGACACTCCGTTGTCGAGACCGGCCTCCTTGGCCCGCATCATGTCGAGCATGCTCCGGGCCACGGCCTCGGTCATCCCGAAGCCGACCAGCCTGGCTCTGAAGTCCTCGTCCGGGACCCGCTGGAAGCGGACCGGGCGGCCCAGCACCTCGGACATGATCCGCGCCATGTCGTCGTGGGAGAGGTCCTCCGGGCCGAGCACCGGAACCTCCTCGACACCGGTCCAGGTGTCGTCGCGCAGTAGTTCCGCGGCGACCGCGGCGATGTCGCCGGTCGAGCAGGTCGGAGCCCTGAGGTCCCCGGAGACCGGTGCGGTGAACACGCCCCGGTCCCTGATCGTTTCGGCCTGGCGCAACAGGTTGTCCATGAACGAGGGCAGCGCCAGGGCCCGGTAGGCGACGCCCGTGCTCGCGATCAGGTCGTCCAGGGCGAGCGTCGCGGTCACGTGACCGGCCTTGCCGGCCATCGCCGTACCCCGGCCGAGGGCGGAGACGCCGACCACCCGCGCGACCCCCTGGGCCGTGAACGCCTCGCAGGCCGGGCGGCTGAAGTCGAGGTAGGCGGCCTCGACGCTCTCGGCCCGGGGGTTGGGCGGTACCAGCCAGAAGACGGCGTCGGCTCCTGCGAAGGCCTTGGTGACCACGTCGAGGTCGCGGTGCGAGCCCTCGACGACCTCCACGCGCTCGCGTGCCCCGGCGGGCAGGCGGGCGGCGTCACGGACGATCACGCGGACGTGCTCACCTTCGGCCAGCAGGCGGCCGAGAACCTGTCGGCCGATCTGACCGGTGGGCGCGGTGACAACGATCATGGAAGCTCCATGGAAGGGTTGGTTGAGGGAACGCCGCCCAGTCAACCGGGGGCCGCACCGAAGCTGAAGGACCGATCTTGTGGCGATTGATACCTTACGGGTATGAATGACCTTGAAGTCCGTCAGCTCCGGTATTTCGTGGCCGTCGCGGAGGAACTGCACTTCGGGCGCGCGGCGGAGCGGCTCGGTATGGCGCAACCGCCGTTGTCCAGGATGATCCGGAACCTGGAGCGGCAGCTGGGTGTGTCGCTGCTGACGCGCTCCACCCGCCAGGTCGCGCTGACCTCGGCGGGCGAGGTCCTGCTCCGCGACGCCAGGACCGCGCTCGACGCGGTCACCGCCGCCGGACGACGAGCCAGGAACGCCGGTCGGCCCGAACCCGAACTGCGGCTGGCGTTGAAGGCCGACTACGACGGCGGGCTGCTGCCGCTGATCCTCACCCGCTACCGGGAGGAGGCCGCGGCCCTGCCGGTACGGCTCGTGCTGGGCGGGCGGGGAGGGCAGGCGCCCGCGCTGCGCGACGGCCGCGCGGACGTCGCGCTGCTGCCCGCCCCCTTCGACGACCACGGTCTCGACGTGGAACCGCTGCTGACCGAACCCCGGCTGGTCGCCCTGGCCGCGGCCGATCCGCTGGCCGCCCGCCCCCGCCTGCGGCTGGCCGACCTGTCCGACCGGGTCCTGCCCGACGGGACCCCTGCCGACCGGGAGGGCCTCCCGCCCGTTCCCGGCGACGACGACCGGCGTCCGCGCGGGGCGGTGGCCGGGCCCAGGTCGAGGACCCTGGACCTGGCCCAGATCTTCAATCTGATCGAGGTGGGAAGCATCGTCTGGTTCCCACCCGCCTCGGTCGTCCGGCGCCATCCGCGCCCCGGCGTCGTCTACCGGCCCGTCGAGGACCTCCCGCCGCTCACCCTCGTCCTGGCCTGGCCGAGGGAGTCGCGGTCACCGGCCGTCGCCGCCTTCGTCCGTACGGCCACAGCCGTCGCGGCCGGTCCCGCAGGACCGTGACGCCCCGGCCAGGGTCCCTCCCGGCCCCGTGGGACCGGGAGGGACGTCAGAGGTGACCGGTCACCGGCCGCCGGGCATCGTGAACCAGTACCTTCCGAAGGTCACCGCCGTCACGACGCCCACCTTCGTCGGCGGGGGCATGCCCACGACGCCGAACTCAACGGCCTGCTGACTCGGGTCGGCCACGGAGGCGACCCCGGCGACGGCGACCCCGAACAGGCGGTGGGCGGGCACCGCGATCCCGGCGCTCGCGGCCTCGCCCTGGACGAAGCCGTTGACCGACGCGGGGTCGTTGCCGCCGTTCGTCCAGCCCAGCCGTGCGCTCCCGCCGAAGCCGGGAGCGCCCAGGCTGCCACGTGGTTCGTTGACGGTCACCTGGCCGTACCTGGTGATCGTGAGCCCCGCCGTTCCCCCGGCTCCGCCCATACGGCCGGTGGGCACGATCGCCGTGTAGTCGACCGAGATGTAGTCGGGAGTGAGGTCGTGCCCCATCTGCTTCAGGATGTGGTTCGAGGGGGGAAGTATGTTGGCCCAGGCGCCCTCCCATGCGCAGTTGAAGAGGCCGTCGACGCAGAAGGGCGCCGGCTCCGAATTGTCGATCTTCCGGTCCCAGCCCATCGGGGCGACCTCGTACTCCTGGCAGGGCCGGGCACCGCACGGACCACCGTTCAGAGGCGACATGTTGTCGCCGCGCGGGCGGGCGCCCTGCGGCCCCCAGTCCGCGTTGTCCGCGGTGGGACACGGCCTGGCACCGCACGTACCGCCCTTGAAGCCGGGGTTGTAGGGCGGGTTGTAGTCGTGCGCCGGGTTGTGGGCGCGGTTCTGGTGGGCGCCTCCCTTGCCGTCGCTGCACTCGCCGTCGGGGCACGAGCGGTGGATCAGCCCGTCGGGGTCGGTGAAGGAGAGCGGGTTGTTGTTGGCGTAGGTGTAGCCGTTGACCTGCTGGGAGTCCTTGATGTCGATGAGCGGGTCCACCGAGATGAACCGGCCCATGGCCGGGTCGTACTCCCGGGCGCCGAGGTGGGTCAGCCCGGTCTCGTCCATGGTCCCGCCGACGAACCCCTTGTTCATGGAGGTCGGCCACGTCCCGGTGAGGCCGCGCGCCTCGCCGAACGGGGTCATGCGGCGTACGGCGACCGCCTGGGTGTCGGTGTTGGCGATGACGTTGCCCGCGGTGCCGTGCTGGTCGCCGCTGAGCCAGCTGACGGTCGTCGAGGTGTTCCCCGAACGGGTGGCGACGACCTGTCCGCCGTGGGAGTAGTAGCGGGTGCCGGTCTTGGCCCCGCCCGAGGTGGTGTAGCGCAGCTCCTGTCCCGGCAGGTACAGCGTGGCCCCGGCCGGATCACGCTGGACCAGCCGGCCGCCGTCGGCGTCGTAGACGTAGCCGGTCGTGCCGGTGCCGTCCTGCACGGAGGTCAGGCGACCCTCCCTGTCCCAGGTCATGGTCTGGGTCCCGGCGGCCGACGAACGGGTCTTCATGTTGCCCGAGGCGTCGTAGGTGTGGGCGGTCGAGCTCGTGCCCACGCCGTCGGTGGTCGAGGAGGCGCTCAGCCGGTGCGCGCCGTCCGGCACGGTGTAGGTGGTGACGGCGTCGCCGGAGGTGGTGCCGTGTTTGACCATCTGTGTCCGGTTGCCGATGTCGTCGTAGGTGTAGGACTGCCAGTACGGGTTCGTCCCGCCGACCACCCCGGCGCCGACCGTCTGCGCGCACGTCGTGGACGTCTGCGTCCACGCCTGTTCGAGCCTGCGCAGGAAGTCGACGCCGAAGCACTGGGTGTCGCCGCCGGCCAGGTCCGACATCCGGGTGACGTTGCCCCCGGCGTCGTAGGCGAGGTTCAGCTCGGAGACGACGGCGGGAGAGCTCTCCTTCACGGTCTTGATCGTCTCCAGGCGCCGGGTGTCGCTCTCGTAGACGCGGGAGATGTCGGCGGTCCTGCCCGCGTTGTTCCTCAGCTTGATCTTGGAGACCTCACCGAAGCTGGTGTGGTCGGTCCCCGTCACGTAGCTGCCGCCCATGGTGGTGCCGAGCGTGGTCGGCAGGTCCAGCGCGTCGTAGCCGTGGCTCAGCTCCTCCTGGCCGAGGGTGCCGACGGCGGGCAGGCGGGTGGTCCTGGGCAGGCCGTTGGGCCAGTAGGTGTTGACGTAGGTGTAGGTGTTGTTCAGGCCCGTCTGCGCGGCCGGGATGCCGTAGACCACCTGGGTCGGCTGGTAGCCGACGGTGTACCCGGTGATCGTCTTGGTGTACTGGTCGGTGCCGTCGTACCTGGTCGACTTCGAGAGCTGTCCCTTGGCGACCGTGTCGTAGACCCATTCGGCACGCTTGTCGCCGGTGACCGAGTCGTCCCTGACGATCGTCCTACGTCCGAGGGCGTCGTAGGTGAAGGCGGTGACCTGGCCGCTCGCGTTGGTCGCGGTGACCAGGTCACCGGCGTCGTCGTAGGTCTTGGTGACCGTCCCGATGTCGGGGTCGGTGCTGCCGACCAGGCGACCGCGCAGGTCGTAGGTGTAGAGCCACTCGTTGCCCTCGGCGTCGGTCGTCTTGGCGAGCCTGCCCTTGTTGTCGAAGGCGTACGACGTCCTGATGAATCCGGCCGCGCTGCCCGCGACGTTCCCGGTGCGGTACTGACGCGTCTCGACGACCCGTCCGGCCGCGTCCTTCACCGACGAGGTGACGACGCCGCCCGCCGGCGGGGTGACGTCCTCACGGTCGCCGCCGTAGCCGAACACCGTGCGCCAGCGCTCGTCGACCCCTCCCGGGCTGGCGGGAGCCTCGTCCACCAGGTGCACCTGGGCGCTCGTACGGCCCGCGGAGTCGAAGAGGGTGTACTCGGCCGAGGGGACGTCCTGCGCGGGCACGACGAGCGTCGGGCCGGGCGCGGCGTCGGCGAGGTAGGGGTTGTGCGTCTTGAGGACACGTCCGGCCGAGTCGTAGAAGGTGTCGGTCACGACCACGTGGTCGGCCGTACCCGCCGCGTCGGCGCTCTGCGTCTGCCGCTGACGCATCAGGCTGTCGTAGAAGGCGTAGGAGGTGATGTAGTCGCCCGCGTGGTTGAGCCTCCTGCTGGTCACCACGATCGGCCCGGTGTCGCTCACCTGGTAGGCGTGGCCGATCGACGGCTTGTCGGCGTTGGACGACCTGTCGTTGCCCGGCAGCCACACCGCGGTCAACCGGCCGAGGCCGTCGTGGGCCAGGGCGGTCACCCGGCCGTTGGCGTCGGTCGTGGTCCGGGGAAGGCCGAGGGCGGGGTCGAGGACGGTGACGGTCGTCCAGCCGAGCGGGCCGGTGACCGTCTTCCCGGTGAGCGGCGCGCCCGAGGCGGGCGTGTACGCGGTCGTGACGGTGGCGCCGCGCGCGTCGGTCTCGGTCAGCACCCGCCCGTAGGCGTCGTAGGTGACCTTCCTGTCGGTCACGTACGACCAGGTGGACCCGGTGAGGGCCTTGACCGACTCGACCAGGGTGACGTCGCCCTTGGTCGGGGCGGGCGCGCCCTCCCAGGCCGTGGCGCCGTCGTAGGCGGTGCGCACGTCGGTGATCAGGTCCGTCTCGGTCACCGTGCCCGCGGTCACCTTGGCCTTGGCCGTGGCGCAGTCCAGCGCGAAGCTGCGCACGCGCGAGACCCGGTCGACCAGCCAGATGCCGGCGTTGCGGGTGTACTCGGTGGTGGAGCACTCCTCGTCGCCGGTGACCGCGTCGTCCCCCTTGTCCTCGGCCCACACCGGCATGCCGTAGGCGTCGAACTCGGTGAAGGAGGTGGTCGTACGGGGTGCCCTGCCGCCGTCCCTGGTGGTGCGGGTGTAGGTGGCGCCGTTGTCGACGAGGCGGGCGTGGACCGTCGAACCGTCGATCGTACGGCTGGCGGTCGGGTCCGACTGCCAGGGCCGGTAGACCGTGGCCCCGATCTCCACACCGTTGACGTCGCGGGAGACGACCTCGCGGACCATGCCGGCGAAGGCGTCCTCGTCGGCCGTCGCGGGGGCGCCGCCCGCGGCGGGCATCGTCACCGACCGGGTTCCCGAGGGCAGCCGGTCGCCGTTCATCCCCCGGAAGTAGCGGGTCTCCTCCAGGACGCGGGTGGGTCCCTCACCGGTGGTCCTGGTGACCAGGCCGTAGCCGCGCCACACCGACCAGGTCTTGTCGTCGTCCTGGAGCAGGCCGTCCTCGTCGGTGTAGTGCCAGGCGGGGGCTCCGCCGTACGTGAAGCCGGTGATCGTCCGGGGGGAGGAGCCGGTCGCCTCGGCCTGGGTCACCTGGGACACCACGTACTTGTGGAAGAAGTCGGTGATGGGTTCGGTGTGGCCGGACGGCGTCCACTTGACCGGGTAGCACCGCAGGCCGTGGTCGTGCAGGTTGTCCAGGGCGGGCGTCCTGGTGCCCGCGACGCAGTCGGCGCCGGCGTAGGTGACGTCGATCGTGCTCCCGGTCTCCGTCTTGATCGCACCGATCCGGTACCTGTTCATCGCCGGGTACTGGTCGCCCGCGGTGTCGACGCGGTTGGGCAGCAGCTTGGGGGTGAACCGCACCTTGGGCAGCGTCACCGCCGAGCCGGTCTCGGTGCTCGCCCGGCCGGTGTGGGTGATGGTGTTCAGCCACAGCACGGGGGTGACCGAGGTGCCCGAGCCCCGGTCGTCGGGGTCGGGGAAGGTGTGGTCGAAGGTCCACGACTCCACGTCACGCCAGGCGGACCCGGCGGTGTTCCACACCTGGGTGGTGACGGTCGAGAGCCGCTTGGTCGTCCAGAAGGTCGGGGAGATCTGCTGCGGCTTGCACGGGGAGGCGGTGCACTCCTGGTCGAAGGGAACATCCGGCCAGTGGGCGGCGTCCTTGGTCCCGCAGTCGGCCAGGCAGCGGTCGGCCGTGCCGAGCACCACCCGCATCTGCGGGGCGTCGTCCAGGCCGCGCGTGCCGTACTCGATCTTCTCCGGGTAGCCCGCCCTGTCGTAGTCGGCGGCGTCCGTCGTGGTGGAGTTGCGGCTGTAGCGGTTGGTCTCCTTGGCGTAGGAGACGCGCATCGTGTTGCCGTGGGTGTCGACCACGTAGTCGAGCTGCCAGCGGAAGGCCTGACGGCAGCTCGACGCGGCGAAGGTGCTCTGGTGGCACGCCTCCCCCGCGTGGTTGCCGAAGACCGGCACGCTCAGCGTGGACTGCGAGCCCGCGCGTCCGCCGAACCAGTACTGGGTGCCGTCGGTGTCGGTGGCGACCCACCACTCCCCGTTGTCGTCGCCGTTGGTCGTGCCGGTGCGCCGCTCGACCTTCAGGCCGTCGTCGTCGCGCAGGTGCCAGCGGTCGCCGTTCCTGATCAGCTCACCGGAGTGGCCGGGCAGTGACAGCGTCGCGTTGTCGGTGACCCAGCACAGGTCACCGGTCTCGGCCTGGTTGTTCGCGCCGTTCTCCATGTCCTTGGAGCAGGCGCCGTAGCGGCGTTCGATGAAGCCGGGGTGCCAGTCGAAGCCCTCCCCGACCCAGGAGGGCTGGGTGTTGGCCGCGGCCATGAGGCCGTCCACGCGTGCCGAGGAGTACGACAGCGTGAGCTGCGGCTCGGGTCCGCCGAGGCCGGGCGGCACCCGCATCGGGTAGGACCAGGTGAAGTCGCCGCTGTTGCCACCGGTGTTCCACGTCGACGACGGGGTGAGCGAGGTGGCGGCGTAGTCCCCGGTGGGACCGGAGGAGTCGGCGGCGAGCATGACCAGCCCGGTGGCGTTCACCTGGGCGCTGACCGTGCCCTTGTCCCTGTCCACGGTTGAGGGCAGCTCGACGGGGCCGCACCCGGGAGCCGTCCCGGTCGGGGCCGCGTCGGGGGTCGGGGAGACGGCCGGGGAGTCGGGGGGCTGCAGGGGCAGGGAGCCGGGGGTGGGACCGGAGGACATGCGGGTGGGGGTGGCCACGGGGGTGGCCGTGGAGGTGACGCGTGGCAGGGGCACGGTGCTGGGGGTGGGGGTGAGGGCGGGGACGGGCCCGGTCGGGGCGGGGATGGGGGTCCTGGTCCCTGTGCCCGCGGGGACGGGGGTCCCGGGCGGTGTGGGAGTGGAGGCGGCGGTGTGCTCGGGAGCGGGGGAGGCCGTGTGGGCGGGGGTGAGGACGCACGTGGAGACGCTCCACAGCCGCAGCCGGGAGGCCCAGTCGCCGCCGACGGCCGAGGCCATGCCCCGGTAGTCCACGGTGAGCCGCACCTTGTCTTCGGCACTCTGGGCCTTGTCGGTACGGGTCAGGCGCAGCGTCAGGGCGTCACCGCCCTGCCTGTCCGAGAGGTTCTCCACCCGCACGGTCGCCGGGCCGTGGCCGGCCGTGGCCGCGAGCCACACCGGCAGCCCGCCCGCGCGCACCGCCGTACCGCCGTCGGCGCTCCTGCCCGCCGCACCGTCCGGTACTGCGGGCAGGACGACATCGGCGCTCTCCCGCCCGGGCCACACGGGCCGCTCGGGTCGCCACGCCTTGACCTTGGGCACCTTGCCCGGCGTCGGTGGTTCGAACCGTTTCACCTTCACCGCGCGTTCCCGTGGGGGTCCGGTGGTGGCGGCCGAGGCGACCCCTCCGACCTCACCGGCGACAAGGGACGCGGCCAGCATGGTCGTCATCACCGTCGTCATCACCGCCGCGCCGACCAGTTTTCGGTTTCGTTTCCGCATAGGGACGTTCCTCGCCATGGGAGAAAGTGGCACTTTTCCGCCGATCGCACCTGATGGGCTTTATGCGCGAAAAGCCGCCTAACCAGGTGAAAAATAATTGCACTTCTCTTATCTCCACATCGCCGGAAATCTGCCATTTTTGGCTGGTTTACTGCCATTTTTGACAGCGCGGCGACCTTGACGAGATGCCGACGGCTACAGTCCAGCCCGGCAAGATCTACTCGGATAGGGGAAAACGGTGGCGGCACTTCGGCGGTCGGCCGTACTCGCAGCGTCGTTATTGATGATCATCGGCATGGTGTCCGCGACCGGCACCCCGGCTGCGGCGCAGTCGCCCCCGACCGCCGCCCCCGACTGCGCCGAATCGGTGCCTCGGACCGACGCGGCGATCAAGATGTCCAGGGCGTGCAAGACCAGGGTCGAGGTGGAGAGCGAACGCACCCCCACCACCCAGGTCTTCGTCAACCCCGACGGCAGCAGCACCGTCGAGCAGTACGCCCACCCCCGCCGGGTACGGCAGGCCGACGGCACCTGGACGAAGCCGGACCCCACCCTGGCGCCCGGAACCGACGGCCTCCTGCGGCCCAGGGCCTCGACGGTCGACGTCCGCCTGTCGGGCGGCGGCACCGGCCCCCTCGTGCGGGCCGTACAGGGCAAGGCCGAGCTGGCGCTCTCCTGGCCCTCCAGCCTGCCGCGGCCCACGGTGAGCGACGCCCGCGCGACCTACCCCGACGTGCTCGACGGCGTCGACCTCGTGGTGACCGCGCTCGACACCGGTTTCTCCTTCGTGCTGGTGGTCAAGACCCGCGAGGCCGCGAAGAACCCGGCCCTGCGGGAGATCACCCTGCCCACGGCCCTGACCGGCCTGAAGTGGGACGGGCCGCGCGCCGTGGACAAGCAGGGCAGGACGGTGTTCGCCGCCGACGCCCCCGCGATGTGGGACTCCTCGGGAAAACAGCCCTCGACCGCGGCCGCCCCGGCCGAGGACGCCAGGAGCGCACCCGTCGAACTGGGCGTCACGGCGGGCCGCGGACTCACCCTCAAGCCTGACACCGCCCTGCTGACCGACCCCAAGACGACGTTCCCGCTGTTCATCGACCCCACGGTCGGTTACACGTACTGGACGATGATCAACGAGGCGGCCCCGAACCAGTCGTACTGGGACTACGACCGGCGCAACTGCTCCGGCGGCTGGGACACCGACTGCGCGAAGGTCGGCTACTACCCCAGCGGCAACGACGGCGCCACCTACTCGCGCTACCGGTCGATGTTCCAGTTCTCCGCCGCCCCCTTCTCCGGCAAGCAGATCCTCACCGGCTCCCGGTTCACCATCGACCTGCTCAGCTCGACCTCCTGCTCCGACAGCACCACCTGGCTGCACACGGTCGGCACGACCCTGGGCCCGGGCACGACCTGGAACGCCGACGCCTGGAAGTGGAACGGCACCGAGGTCTCCAGCGTCGCCAACAACAGCTGCCAGTACGCCAGGAAGTTCACCGAGTTCCCGCTGGACTCGTGGGTGGTGTCCGGCAGGCAGTACGGCGGCTGGCTCACCCTCGGCCTGCGGGCCGACGACGAGGACAGCTCGTCGGGATGGAAGAAGTTCGACGCCACCACCGCCAGGCTCATCGTCAACACCAACACCGTCCCCAGCCCGCCCGGCTCGCTGACCGTGGACGGCAAGGCGTGCGCCACCGGCGGCGAACGGCCGTACGTGAGCACGCTGACGCCGAGCTGGCGCGCCTACCTGGCCGACGGCGACGGCGAGGCGATGACCGCCTCCTTCTACTGGCAGGCCATCGACCCGGCCGGAGCCCAGCAGGGACCGTTGACGCAGTCGAGCGTGGGCTCGGGGACGACGGCCGTGGTCACCCCGACCTCCGGCATCGCCGACAACACCGCCTACCGCTTCTGGGCCAGGGCGTCCGACGCCAACGCCACCAGCGACGAGTCGGTCAAGTGTGAGTTCGTCACCGACACCGTCAGGCCGCAGACGGCGACCGTGACCTCCGACGTCTACCCCGAGAGCGACAACGTCGCGGGCGGTGTCGGCCAGACCGGCAAGTTCACCTTCCAGAGCTCCCCCGACGTGGCCTCCTACAAGTGGGGCTTCTCCGACCCGCCCTCCACGGTCGCCATCCCCACCTCGGTCGGCGCCCCCGTGACCGTCGGCTGGACCCCCACCGAGGGCGGCGCCCACACCCTGTACGTGGTCGCGGTGGACCGCGCGGGCAACCAGTCGCCGCGTAGGACCCACTCCTTCGTCGTCGGCTCACCGGAGCCCGAGCTGGCCAGGTGGCTGCTCAACGACGCCCCCGGGTCGGCCACGGCCTTCGACGACACCGACAAGGGACGCGCCCTGACGATCAACGGCGGCGCCACCCTGGGCGAGCCCGGACGGCTGGCGCCCGGCCCCGACGGCAGGTCGCGCAGCGCGCTGCGCGTCGACAGCGCCGACGACTACGCCAGCCGGGCCGACTTCCTCAACACCGCGACCAGCTTCACGGTCTCCGCCTGGGTCAAACTGGCGGGCAAGGGCGCCGACAGCACCGTGGTCTCGCAACGGGGCACCGGCAACCGCGCCTTCTTCCTCTCCTACCTCGCGGCCCAGGACCGGTGGGCGATGACCGTCCCGTCGCAGGACACCGCGGGGGCCACCGCCTCGTCCGCCCTGTCGACCACCGTGCCGAGGGCCGGCGTCTGGACCCACCTCACCGGCGTGTACGACGCGGGGATCAGGTCCGTGCAGCTGTACGTCAACGGCACCCTGGAGGCCACCGTCGGCGACGTCACCGCCTGGGACGCCTCCGGCGCCTTCCAGGTCGGCGGCGGCTGGGGCGGCTCCCCCCTCGACGGCGCGGTCGCCGAGGTCAGGGCGTGGAACCGGGCCATCGCCACCACCGAGGCGGCGGCCATCGCCGACCCCACGCTGAACAGCAAGGTGGCCGAGTGGCACTTCGAGGAGGTCGGGCCGGGACCGGCCCACGACTCCTCCGGCATGTTCCGCGACCTCACCTTCTACGGCGGCGTGCAGGTCCCGCCCTCCGGCGCGGGGCACGGCGGCGCGACCGGTCTCCGTCTCGACGGCGTCGACGACTACGTGGCACCGGACGACCCGGTCGTCCTCACCGACCAGTCGTTCACCGTCTCCACCTGGGTACGGCCCTCGGACCTGACCCGCGCCCAGACGTTCGTCTCCGGCGGGTTCACCCTGTACTACGAGCCGGGCGGCGACGGTAAGTGGGTCTTCTCGATGCCCGCCTCGGCGACCGACACCGCCAACTCCACCTTCGCGATCACCTCCGTGGCCAATCCCACCGAGTACCACCACCTGGTCGGCATCTTCGACGCCCAGCAGCGCCACCTGCGGCTCTACGTCGACGGGGCGCTCAAGGTCACCGTGGGGATGCGCCCGCAGTGGCAGCCGTGGCGCTCCCAGCAGCCCCTGCTGATCGGCAAGGGCGCCTCGGGCGGCTTCGTCAAGGGCGACCTCGACGAGATCCAGATCTTCCAGGGCGTCGTCCCCGACGTCGCCGGTCCCACCGGGGTCGTGCGAGGCCTCGTCGACTTCAACGGCGACGGCAAGGCCGACTTCTGCCGCCGGGTCGGCGCGGTGCCCAACAGCAAGGTGGCGTGCACGCTGTCCACCGGCAGCGGGTACGGCATCACCATCACCTCCGGCGTGCTCGACTGGGGTCAGGACGCGGGCCGGGCCTGGGTGGACGTCAACGGCGACGGCAAGACGGACTTCTGCCGGCTGCGCGGCACCCAGAACCACACCGACGCCTACGCCAGCTGCACCCTCTCCACCGGCAGCGCCTTCGGCATGGAGGTCAACTCCCGCAACTTCGACCGGGGCTTCCCCGAGGACCGGGCCTGGGTTGACGCGACCGGTGACGGAAAGATCGACTACTGCCGCCGGGTCGGCGGTGTCCCCGAGTCCCGCCTGGCCTGCACGCCGTTCACCTCCGGCGGGTTCGGTGAGACCTTCATCTCCGACGTGCTCGACTGGGGCCAGACCACCGGCCGGGCCTGGGTCGACGTGAACTCCGACGGCAAGGCCGACTACTGCCGGATCCGCGGCACCCAGAACCACACCGACGGCTACCTCAGCTGCGCCCCCTCGACCGGCACCGGCTTCGGCAGGGACGTCAACTCCGGCAACACCGACTGGGGTTACACCGAGGACCGGTCCTGGACCGACGTCAACGGGGACGGCAACGCCGACTACTGCCGCAGCGTAGGGGCCACCTCCGCCAGGACCATCGCCTGCAACACCTCGACCGGCACCGGCTTCGGCCCGCTGTTCCTCTCCGGCGCGCTCGACTGGGGCCAGGCGACCGGCCGGGCGTGGGTGGACGCGACCGGTGACGGAAAGGCCGACTTCTGCCGGGTGTTCGGCACCCAGAACCACGTCGACACGCACGTCGGCTGCCTGACCTCGACCGGCACCGGCTTCGGCGCCGAAATCACCTCGGACACGATCGACCAGGGCTACCCGGAGGGACGCAACTGGTCCGACGCCAACGGCGACGGAAAGATCGACTACTGCCGCCGCACCGGCTTCGCCACCGACCAGAAGGTCGGCTGCACGCTGGCGACCGGAACCGGCTTCGGCACCTCCTTCTACTCGGGCGCCCTCGACTGGGGACTGGTGAACTGACCATGAGCACACGACCGACGACAAGACTCGGGACGGCCCTGCTCACGCTGCTCGTCGCGACCGCCGTACCGGGGGCCGCGCGGGCCGGGACCGGCCCGTCGTCAGCCGGCTGCATCCCGTCGGGCACCGAGACCGCGATCAACGCCGCCCTGACGGGGCCCGGCGCCCAGGCGGTGCTCTGCCAGGGCGCGGTGTTCACCCTGTCCGAGCCGGTCCGCTTCACCGCCGCCGACCAGGAGCTGTTCACCGAGGGCCTGCCCGAGGGCACGACACGCGCCACCCTGCGCCTCGCCTCCGCGACCGTCACCACCGCCGTCGACGGAGTCGGCCGGAGCCGGGTGGCCGTACGCAACGTCCAGATCGACGGCGACCGCCCCACCCTCGGGCCGAAGACCGGGTCGGCCCTGGTCCAGATGGGCGGCGCCGCCACCGGGCAGATCGTGGAGAACAGCGCCATCAGGAACCCGCGAAGCTGGTCGGCGCTGCACTACTACGAGGGCGCCGTCAGCTCGGGGACGCCGCAGTGCCAGGGCGCCCGGATCACCGGCAACCGCATCGGCCCCGCGGGCGTCGACCGGCCGAGCGGCCAGTGGGCCGACGGGATCTCGCTGGCCTGCGGCGACTCCGTCGTGAGCGGCAACACGGTCGTGGACGCCACCGACGGCGGCATCGTCATCTTCGGCGCCCCCGGCTCGACCATCGAGAACAACACCGTGCGGGCCGAACACAGCGAACTGCTCGGCGGCATCAACCTGGTCGACATCGCCCCGGTCGACGGCGACTACACCGGCACGACGGTCCGCGGCAACGTGGTCGACGCCAAGAGCGCCTTCATCAAGGTCGGCATGGCCATGGGCTGGCAGGTGTGGACGTGCGGAACCGGCACCGTCCACGGCGCGACCGTGACCGGCAACACCCTGCGCGGCCTGCACATGGGGTACGGCTACGCGGTCAACGGCGTCCGCGACTGGACCGTCACCGGCAACGTGGACGAGTCCCGGCACGTCGGCGTCCCGACCACGGGCTGCGGCGGCACCCCGCTGTCACGGCCGGGCGGCTACCAGGTGCAGGCGGCCTCGACCTCGACCCTGCAGCCGGAGTTCGCCTCCGGGCAGGTCCACCACGTGCTGGGCGTCACCGAGCCCGCGATCCTCAAGGTCGGCACCGCCCCCACGGCCTGTATCTGGTTCCAACCCGACGAGGCCCTGTTCCCCGGGGCGTCCCAGACCTCCTGCGACGGGCGTTTCAAACTGACCTACCGCCGGGACGGCGACCTGGTCCTCACCCAGGTGAACGTCACCGCCCCCCTGTGGTCCTCCGGTACGGCGGGCAGTCCCGGCGCGGTCGCGTTGATGCAGCAGGACGGCAACTTCGTCATCTACGACGCGGCCGGAGTCGCCCTGTGGTCGACCAGGACCGGCGGCTCCTCCGGCGCCCGCCTGGCCGTACAGGACGACGGCAACGTCGTCGTCTACACCCCCACCGGCACCCCTCTCTGGAGCACCCGCACCGGAGGCCGGTAACCCCTTGCGAGACGTCCTCCGGCCACGTCCGGCGAAAGATCGCATGGGCGGTGGCCGGGGCGGCGTGGGGTGGGCGACGGTGCCGCTCTTGAAACATCCGTCGTGATCGGTAGCGTTGTCCCCTCCGTATCGATGATGCTGTGGAGAGGATCTGCTTTCCCGCAGGGGAGCCACGCCTTCAGATCAGGAGCGATAGGTGGAGCGCCAGGAGGCATCGGACGGAGTACCCCTGTCTCCGGAACAGATCTCGGCCGCCCAGCAGGGGGCCCGGGGCTGGGTGCTCCGGGCGGCCGGGCGCCAGTTGGCAAAGGCGACGCCGCGACTGCTCCTGGCGACTCTGTGCGCCAGCGCGCTGACTCCGCTGGCCCTGGCTGAACCGGGGCTGGCGGTGCAACTGGCCGGGATGAACGTCATCGGATCGGTCGGCGGCAACATGCTGGCCACCGTCATCAGCTCCGCTCTGGACACCGCCATCGCCCGTACCGGCGGCACCGAGGAGGAGCGTGCCGCGCGCCTGGAAGAAGAACTGGCCGTACGGCTGGAAGAGGCCCTGCGGTTGGGGGACGCCCGTGCCGACGCGCTGGCCGAGGCCCTGGTGGCGACGCTGGAGGCGGTGGACGCCACCCGCGCGGCTCTCGGCGAGGCGCTCGCCGGTGGGCATGCGGAGCTGCTGGAACGGATGGCGTCGGGCTTCGCCGAACTGGGCCGGCAGAACACGGCACTGGCGCCGATGCTGGAGCGGCTCGACGCGGCGGCCGGGGAGATCCAGGAGATCCTCTACCAGCAGGACGCCGAGCGCCGCCACCAGACCGCGTTGCTGGTCACGGTACGCGATCGGCTGAATGTTCTGGAGCGCCGTCTCACGACGGGGGTGTCCTCGGCGCCGGAACCGCAGTGGATCGGCGGTTGCCCCTATCAAGGGCTGGCGCCGTTCGGGCCGGCGCAGGCGACGGTCTTTCACGGGCGCGGACAGGCCGTCTCCCGGCTGGTCGCCATGGTCAACGGCGGAGGCCTCGTCGTCGTGACCGGGGCATCCGGTGTGGGAAAGTCCTCACTCCTGCATGCCGGGCTGCTGCCCACGCTCACGGCTCCGTCTCCCCACCATGATCTCGATGACGCGCATCAGATCACCTTCACCCCGGGGACGACCCCCTTACGGCGCCTGGCACGGGAGCTCGCGGTCCCGTGCAGCGCCGACAGCGGCGCGGTCCTCGGCGAACTGCGTGAAGATCCCGCGCAGGCCGCCGACTGGACACGGCAGATGCTGTCCGCCGTGATGATCCGCCGGCGGCAGCAGGGCGGGAACGGTGAGGGGCCGCGAAAAGTGGTGATGGTGGTCGATCAGTTCGAGGAGCTGTTCACCCTGTCCGCTGAGGGACCCGCGGAGAGGGCCGCCTTCGTGGACGCGCTGCACTCGATCGCGACGGGAGGGTCCGGGGTGGTCGTGGTGGCCGTACGCGGCGATTTCGTCGTGGAGCATTGCGCCGCCCACAGCGCGCTGGCACGGGCCCTGGAAGAGCGCATGTTCGTGCTTGAGCCGATGCGTGAGGCGGAGTTGCTGCGGGCCATCACCGGACCCGCGGCCGCGGCCGGGCTTGAGGTGGAGAAGGACCTGGCCGAGCAGGTGGTACGGGAGCTGGCGGGGCACCTGCGAGCCCCGGAAGACGTGGGGACGGCGCTGCCTCTGCTGTCGATGGCGATGGTGCGGATCTGGGAGAACCGCGACGGCGATCGGCTGACCCGGCAGGGATACGACCGTTCCGGCGGTGTGGCCTCCGCCGTCCAGGACGCCGCCGAGAGAGTGTATGGCCGCTTGGATCCCGAACAGCAGGAGATATCCAGGCGCGTCATCATGGCGCTCGTGCTCCTGAACGACGACGGGCATGTCGTCCGCCGCCGTTTGAGTGTCGACGAGTTGACCGTCCTCTGCGCGGAGCGGCCTGAAGCCGTCAGAGAGGTGGTCACGGCCTTCACCGAAGACCGGCTCATGGTCACCACCGAGACCGTCGAACTCGCCCATGATGTGCTGACGACGGCGTGGAGTCGTCTGCGTGGCTGGCTGGACGACGACCGCGTCGACCGGATTCTGCACGGAAAGATCGAGAAGGCCGCCGCCGAGTGGGACGCGAAAGAGCGCGAATCCTCTTTTCTCTACCACGGCGCGCAACTGGAGCACGCCGGGACGGCCGGAGCGCGCTGGCGTGCCGACCCCCGGCGTGGTCTCCGGCTGACCTCCGTGGCCGAGGAGTTCCTTCGTGCCGGTACCGCCGCCGCCGCACGGAACCGGCGCCTGTGGCGAACGGTGCTCGTGGGACTTGGCGTCCTGGGCGTGGGATTGGTCGGCGTCTCGGTGTTTCTGGTCTTCTCCAACCAGGAAGTCGGCCGACAGCGCGATGCGGTACAACAGCGGAGCAACGAGATCATGTCCCGCCAGGTGGCCGCTCACAGCGAGACGCTGTCCGCCGATCCCGTGACGTCGGCCCGGCTGGCCGTGGCGGCATGGGCCATCGCGCCGACCGACGAGGCGCGGGCCGGCCTGGTGGCGGTTCTCAGCAGACCCGAACGTGCGGTCCTGGCAGGTCGCGCGGGCGCGGTCGAATCCGTGGCCTTCAGCCCGGACGGCTCCCGGCTCGCCACCGCGGAGACCGGCGGCGCCGTACGTCTTTGGGACACCGCCACCTACAGGCGACTGGGTTCCCCCATGACCGGTCACGAGGGAGCCGTACGATCCGTGGCCTTCAGCCCGGACGGGACCCGCCTGGCCACCGCCGGCAGCGACGGGACGACGCGGGTGTGGGATCTCACCACACACGAACAGCTCGGCGCCCCCATGAAGGGCCACGACGACGAGATCCGGTCCGTGGCCTTCAGCCCGGACGGCTCCCGCCTGGTCACCACCGGCGGTAAGACCCACATGTGGGACCTCACGACCCGCGAACGGGTCGGCGTCCCGATGGCCGGGACATGGTCGGCCGCCTTCAGCCCGGACGGGTCACGCCTGGTCACCGCGGACGACGACGGCGCCGTACACCTGTGGGACACCCGCACCCACGCGCGGATCGGAGCCCCGATGAAGGGCCACGACGGCGTGGTGTGGTCGGTCGCCTTCAGCCCGGACGGGTCACGCGTCGCCAGCGCCGGAATCGACGGCACCGTCCGCATCTGGGACACCGCCTCTCGTGAACAGGTGGGCAGCCCGATGACCGGCCACAAAGGGGCCGTACGGTCCGTGGCCTTCAGCCCGGACGGAGCCCAGCTCGCCACGGTCGGCGACGACGGGACAGCGCGGGTGTGGGATCCCGCCACCCGCAGGCAGATCGGCGCCCCGATGAGCAGCCACCAGCACCCGTCCTCAGTGGCTTTCAGCCCTGACGGGGCGCGGCTGGCCACCTCCGGGAACGACGGCGTACGGCTGTGGGACGTCACCGTCCACAGACAGGTCGGCGTCCCGATGGGAAGACTCGACGGCTCGGTACGCAAGGCGGTCTTCAGCCCGGACAGGACCCGGCTGTTCACCACGGGAGGCGACGGCGCGGCACAGCTTTGGGACCTGGCCACCCGCCGTCCCCTGGGAGACCCGTTGGCCGGCCATGTGGGCGAGCTCTTCTCGGTCGCCCTAAGCCCGGATGGGACTCGCCTGGCCACCGCCGGAGGCGACGGGACCGTCCGTCTGTGGGACGTGATCAATCATCGGCGGCTCGGAGAGCCGCTGGTCGGCCACACGGGTCCGGTGGAGTCCGTGGCGTTCAGCCCGGACGGCTCCCGGCTCGCCACCGCCGGTGACGACGGGACCGCCCGGCTCTGGGATCTGGCCGCCTACCGGCAGCTCGGCAAGCCGGTCAGTGAAGGCCAGGGCCCGCTCTTCTCAGCCGTCTTCAGCCCGGACGGATCGCGCCTGGCCGTCGCGGGGAGCGACGGGGCCGTTCGTGTGTGGGATCCGGAAACCCGCCGACAGCTGGGCGACCCGTTCGTCGGACACAAGGGCCCGGTCTTCTCCATCGCCTTCGATCCGAGCGGATCCCGGCTCGCCAGCGCCGGAGGCGACGGTACGGCACGGCTCTGGGAGGTGGCCACCCACCGGCAGATCAGAGCTCCGCTGACCGGGCACGAAGGTCCGGTACAGACCGTGGCCTTCAGCCCGGACGGGACCCGCCTGGCCACCGCCGGAGGCGACGGCACCGCCCGGCTCTGGGAGGTGGCCACCCACCGGCAGATCGGTGATTCCCTGACCGCTCATGAAGGGCCGGTCTACTCGGCCGCGTTCAGCTCGGACGGTTCCCGGCTCGTCACCACGGGGATGACGGTGCGGATCTGGGACGTGGAGTTGCCCGACGAGCTGGCCGGGGCGGTCTGCGCCGTCGCGGGCCGGCCATTCGACCAGCGGGAATGGCGGCAGTTCATTCCGTATGAGCCGTACCGTCAGAGCTGCTCCGCTCCCCGGTGAGCGAGGACTACATCCCCTAGACCTCTTATCTTCAAAAGGCGCGTAATCGCTCGCGTCTCGTTCGTCTAATGTGTGATCACACTCGCACCGACGGGCCCTGGGAATTCGCTCCCGGGCCTTTTCTTGCCGTCCCCCGCAAGGAGTGCCGTGAGTCACCTGAACGACGGCCGTTCCCGAATCATGGAATTCTGGCGGGCCTGTGAGCTGTTCAGCCCGCAGAGCATTCCGAAGGTCAACCCGCGGGACGAGCGTGAACCCGTGTTCCACGTCAAGCCGGGTGAACCGCTCCCCTGGCATCCGGACCATCCTCTCCGGCGCAGACGTATCAAGCCCACGATGGCCTGGCGGCACATCCTCTACGGCGGCGTCTTCCCCCTCGACCGGATGCGTGTCCTGCTGGAGCACGTCTTCGGCACCGATTCGGAGAGCTTCGACGCCGCCCCGCGAGGCTCCAGCGCCCTGTTCGCGCTGATCCTCACCGAGGAGGGCCGGCCGTTGCTCGGCACCTGGGAGTTCTCCAGTGGAGCCTGGGCCGCGGGCCGTACGGTTCACCCCGGCCCAGGTCAGGCCGACTGGCTGGAGGGGTTCGAGACCGCGTGCGGCTCCTTGGGCGTGGCGGTCGAGGACCTCGTCGCCGCCTTCGAACACGACGAACGGGCCACCGAACTCCGGGGGAAGGGCGTGTCCGTCGGACGCCCACTCGGATATGAGGACCTTGCCTCCCTGGTGAAACTGACCGCCGAAGATTTCGGCGTGGAGAGTGTCCTGCGCCCCGAGGGACTCGTCGTCAAATCCGTTCAGGTCTCGCGCAGGCGGGAGCACTCCTCGGACGAGGGGACCGATTTCCTCAACAGCTTCATCGCCGACGACCTGAAACGGGTGGCCGCCGCCGTCCGGACCGGCGCGTACGGCTCCGCCCTGGACGCCTACCTCCAGTCCCGTGAACCGGAGCGCACCGACCTGCGGCAGAATCCGCACGTGGTCCTGGAGCACGTGGCTCCCGACCTCGTGCCCGCCGGCCGCTGGCCGCAGGGGCCGGAGAAACCGCTCGCGCTCAGCCAGCAGTTCGCCGTCAACACGATCATGACCGAGCTGGCCCCGCAGGCCGGGCTGTTCGCGGTCAACGGCCCACCCGGCACCGGCAAGACCGCGATGCTCAGAGACCTGATCGCCGCCAACGTGGTGGAGCGCGCGCTGCGGCTGTCGAAGCTGGCGCACACCGCGTTGGCGTTCACCGGGGAGATGCGCTGGCAGACGGGGCACTACCGGCGGGTGGTGAGCCTGTGGCGGGAGGATCTCACCGGGTTCGAGATGGTGGTCACCTCGGCCAACAACGGGGCCGTGGAGAACGTCACGACCGAGATCCCCGCGCGAGGAGCGATCGACGCGCCGTGGCGGGATGAGGTGACCTACTTCGACGACATCGCGAGCCGTGTCCTCGGCGAACCCGCGTGGGGGCTGGTGGCCGCCAAGCTGGGCAGGAAGTCCAACCGGGTGGAGTTCGCCGGCAGGGCCTGGTACGGCACCGCCGACGAACCCGGCCTCCGCGCGGCCTTCGAGGCATGGCAGACCAACAGCGGTTCCTCATGGTCCACCGCCGTCAGGTCCTTCAATCACGCCTACGAGAAGGTCCGCGAACTGCAGCGGGAGCACTCCGCCACCCACGCCGCGCTACGCGACCTGTCGGCTCTGCGCCACGCGGTCGAAAGCGCCACCCGGGACGTCTCCGCCGCCGAGGCCCGTCTCGGTCGGCTTCGCGACGAGCAGGACCGGCTGCGGCGGCAGGAGGCCTCGGCCCAGCAGGACGTGGCCGAGTGGGAAGGGCGACGTCAGGAGCACCAGCGGTTCCAGCCGACGCTGGTCACCGCGATCTTCACCCTCGGAAAGGCCTCTCGCGAGTGGCTCGCGCAGGACCGGGACCTGGCCGGGCGGGTACAGGCCGCGCAACACGCGCTCGCCGACGTCTCCGCCCGCCTGACGGCTTCGAGGCTGCCCGTCATCGAGGCCACCTCCGATCTCGTCAACCGGAGAACGGCCCTGGACACGGCGAACTCCCGCCTCGCCAGGGCCCGGTCCCGGCTGGCCGAACAACAGGACGCGCTGGGTGCCTTCTTCCCCGGCGAGCAGTGGTGGGCCGACGCCGAGCGGCGCGAACACCAGACCCTGTGGACCGACGCGGTGTGGAACGCCGCACGCAGTGAGCTGTTCGTCGAGGCGCTCCGCCTCCATCAGGCCTTCCTGCGCGCCGAGGCGTCCCGGATGCGCAAGAGCCTGCAGGCCGCCATGGACGTCCTGGGCGGTGAGACGCCCGCGGACGTTCCCGAAGCGGCCGTCCGGGCCGCCTGGCAGAGCCTGTTCTTCCTCGTCCCGGTGGTCTCGACCACGTTCGCCTCCTTCCACCGGGTGTTCTCCCACCTCACCCAGGAGGCGCTGGGCTGGCTCTTCATCGACGAAGCCGGGCAGGCCGCCCCGCAACTCGCCGCGGGGGCGATCTGGCGCTCGCGGCGTGTGGTCGCCGTGGGCGACCCTCTCCAGCTCGAACCCGTCGTGACGCTGCCGTTCTCCGCCCAGCGGGCGCTGAGCCGTACCTTCGGTGTGCGGGAGGAGAGATGGTTGCCCGGACGCACCTCGGTGCAGCAACTGGCCGACCACGTCAACGCCTACGGCACCTCCCTTCCCGGCGAGGACGCCCCCGTCTGGGTCGGCGCGCCACTGCGGGTTCACCGCCGCTGCGACCAGCCCATGTTCGGCATCTCCAACGCCATCGCCTACGACGGACTCATGGTGTACGGCAAGCCGGAACAACCTCCGATCTCCCTGCCGGACAGCATGTGGATCGACGTGACCGGCACCGCCTCCGACGGCCACTGGGTCCGTGAGGAGGGTGAGGTGCTGGAGCGGATCCTCCGCCGCCTGACACGCGAGGGAATCTCTCCCGAGAGCGTCTTCGTGATCAGCCCCTTCCGTGACGTCGTGCGGGGGGTCAAGAGTGTGGTGCGTTCCTTCGAGGGCGTGGAGGCGGGCACGGTCCATACGGCGCAGGGCAGAGAGGCCGACGTGGTCGTCCTCGTCCTTGGCGGTGACCCGAGCAGCCCCGGCGCGAAGCGCTGGGCCGCCCAGCGCCCCAACCTGCTCAACGTCGCGGTCAGCCGCGCCAAGCGACGCCTGTATGTGATCGGGGACCACACGCAGTGGTCGAAACAGCGCCACTTCGACGTCCTGGCCCGCGATCTCCAGCGCGTCACGCTGCCGCCGCCCGCCGCCGCCCCCGACCGGTAGACGGGCGGCCCGGGGTGGGGCCTCCCCCGCTCCCACCGGTCATCGCCGTCGGCGATCCTGGCAGCTCTCCCCTGTGATCAGGTGCCGTGTCAGGACTTTCCGGCGAATATCCAGCGGTTGCTCGCCAGGGAGTCGTTCGGCACCGGGAGCGGGCCCCGGCCGTAGTGGTAGGTGAAGTCGAAGGGGGTGCGGACCGTGGTCGCCCAGCCGAGGTCCTTCAGGTGGCCGACGGAGTCGGGGCGGGGCTCCCCGTCGAACAGGGCGAGGAGATCGACGCCGATCCGCTGTCTGGTCACGGTGTAGACGGGACTGGCCCGGACCTGCGGCGACTCCACCCCGAGCTTGACCTCGCAGGCCAGGACGCTTCCCGGGGCGCTCAGCCGGTTCACGCTCTCGACGAGCCCCCGCTCGGCCCACGGCGGCAGGTAGAGCAGCAATCCCTCGGCCAGCCAGGCGGTCGGCACGGCCGGGTCGAACCCCGCCTCGGCCAGCGGCCGGACCCAGTCGTCCCGCAGGTCGGCCGCGATCGTGCGGCGGGTGGCCTTCGGGACGGCGGCGAGGCCGTCCAGCACCCGGTGCTTGAACGCCAGGACGCCGTCCCGGTCGATCTCGTGGACGACCAGGCCCGGCGGCCAGTCGAGCCGGAAGGCCCGCGTGTCGAGACCCGCCCCGAACAGGACGACCTGCCGCACGCCCGCGCGGGCCGTGTTGACGAGGAAGTCGTCGATGACCCGGGTGCGCAGGCCGAAGTAGCGTCCCAGCCTGCCCCACAGGGGGTCGGCCTCCCCGTCGGGAACCTGCTCGGGGCGCACCGGCCAACCGGCCGAGACGGTGGCGGCCCGCACGAAGTGCTCGGCGTAGGGGTCGCCCGCCAGGGCGTCAGGGCGGTGGGTCTCGATCGCCCGCGCGGCGGCCACCATGAGGGCGGTCAGGCCGACCCCCTCCTCGACGCCGACACCTACGGCCGAGATCAGGCCTTCGTCCCGGGTGTACGGCATGCTCCCTCCTCTTCCTCCGAAGGCGTCCACGGATGGTCGTGGGTGGCGAGGTAGGCGCCGTACAGAACGCGCATGAAGCGCAGGATGTCCACGTCCTGCAGGTGCAGGCCGGTGGTGCAGTCGGTCAGCACCGTGATGTGGAACCCCTTCTGGAAGGCGGTCCTGGCGGTGGAGTCGACGCAGACGTCGGCGTACAGCCCGGCGAGGACGAGCCGTTCGACCCCGCGGCTGACGAGGTGCCGCTCGAACCCCTCGCTGAGGAAGGCGTCGAAGCACGCCCGCTTGGTGAAGACCCGCTCCCTCGGCTCCGGTGAGACCGTACGGAACTCCGCGCCCCACGAGCCCTCCAGGCATTTGGGCCGTTTGCCCAGCGCGCGGTCACGGCGCCGCCAGCTGGGTCCCTGGTGCTCGGCGTCACCGACGAAGCGGACGAAGACCACCTCGGTGCCGTGGGCCCGCGCCCGGTCGACGGCCAGCGCGGTGTTCGCCGCGACGGCCTCCAGCCTGGTGGGGTCGCCCGGGTAACGGGCCAGTGCCCGGGGGCCGGCGCAGAAGTCGTTCTGCAGGTCCACGACGACCAGGGCCGTGGCCGTCACGACTCCACCGGCGGGGCCTCGAACGTCTCCAGCAGCGCCTCGACCACGGCCGTCGTGGAGTGACGTCCGCCGAGGTCGGGGGTGCCGACGCCCTGACGGGCGAGGGATTCGAGGCCGCGCTCGACCATCCGCACCGCTCCGGCGCAGCCCGCGTGCCGTTCGGCGATCGCCGCCGCGGCCCGTACGGTCGCCACCGGGTTGACCGTGTCCTTCCCTGCCAGGTCGTCGGCGGAGCCGTGCACGGTCTGGTACTCGACCAGCCCGGCCGCCTCGGGGTGCAGGTAGACGTTCTCCGTGCAGCGGTTCTCCTGGCGCTCCGAGCCGAAGCGGTCGAGCAGGACCACGTGCATGATGTCGGCCCACTCGTTGCCCGCGATGATCATCGTGCGGGGGCGCGGGCCGTACTCGATCAGGTTGCGGTTCACCGTGTCCGGCTGGAACAGGTCGATCTCGACGCCGTGCCGCGCGGCGCTCTCGGCCACCCACTCGTCGAGGGCGCCGTCGAGCAGGTGGAACTTGTAGGCCATGATGATCCGCTCGGCTCCGCCGTCCGGCCACTCCTGCCGCGCGCGCCGTACGGCGAAGGCGATGACCTGCTCGGTGATGTCCCGGCTGAACGCCATGGTGCGTACGAGGAAGCCGGGGGCGTGGGTGTTCTCCCCGGTGTAGAAGCCCTGGGCCTCGTCCCTGACCAGCAGCAACGACGTCTCGGGGGTGGTGATGGCGTCGACCTTGACCGCCCGCAGGCGCTGGCGGACGAGGTAGAGCGACTGGGCGTTGATCGCCGTACGGAAGACGGCCGGGACGCCGAGGGCGGCCCGCGTGCGGCAGAACTCCGCGTAGTGGTCGGCGTCCTGCCGCGTGAGTTCGCGGATCTGCTCCACCCCTGCGCCGGCCCTCAGCGACGAGTAGGAGTGGTAGAGCCTTTCCGACCGGGTGAGGTCGATGCCGACGGAGTGCGTGTCGGCGATGCCGGTCAGCACCCGTTCGAAGACGGCCGCGAGTTCGGGGCCCGTCCCCTGGCCCACGGCGAGTCCGATGACTGGTTCCACCTGTTGCTCCTGGTGTCGACGAAGGCCGGACGTGGGGGTTCGGCTGGTCAGCCGACCAGGTGGTCACCTGGGATGTCGGTCTTCTCCGGGCTGTAGTAGTCCTTGATGCCGGTGGCCCAGACCGGGACGGGGATCTGGTCGGCGTCGGAGGGGCCGAAGGCGTCGAAGAGCGCGTGGATGTTCGCGGGCGCGAACCCGATGGCCGTCATGAGCGCCACGAAGTCGTCCCGCCCGATGAACCCGTCACCGTCCGGGTCGCCCAGCCTGGCCAGCGCCTCGGCGAAGTCACCGATGGCCTCGTCGAAGCGCTCCGGGGAGAGCACGCACGCGACGTACTCGTCGAAGCTGATGCGACCGTCGCGGTTGGCGTCCAGCTCGGCGGCCAGGGTCGTCCAGTAGCGCCGGAAGGCGGCCAGGATGGCGGCCTTGGCGACGTCGCCCGAGTCGGGGGAGGCCGCGATGACCCGGCTCGCCATGAGCTCGAAGTCACCGGCCTCCAGGTAGCCGGTGCCGTCGGCGTCGAGCAGGGTGAAGACGAGCCTCACCCGGTCAAGGGCCGCTTTCTGCATGCTCTGCCACCTTTCTTTCAGCGCCATTCATGAAAAGGCCAAGCCGGAGGCCGGACCGCACGCGATTATGCCACAACGTGACCACGCGTTTACCATCCGACCGATAACCAAGCGGGCCGAAGGAACAAATCCCCAAAATAGCAAATATCATGATCTACTATGCGGTTCCTCCTGGCGCACACTCCGACCAACGGGCATAATTTGCCCAGCTCAGAGCCCTGCTGACGACGGCCGTCCACTCAACGACGAGAGCCCCGAGGCCCTCTCCCGGAGAACCTCGCAATCACCATAAGCGAAATCACCTTTTCCATGATTTATCAGGACTTGCGGCTGTGATTCAACGCTGAAATTTTTTCATGTTTCACAGGGGTTCGAGAGGCGGCGATGAAATCGTCGGTCGGACGGGGGCGCCGAAACCGTCGGTGGGATGGTCTAGCGTGAGGGGAGCACGAAAAGGAGACTCACGTGACAACCCTGCCCAATCGCCCCAACACCGCCCTGCTGGTGATCGACGTCCAGAACGGCGTGGTCGCGGACGCGCACAACCGTGACGGTGTGATCGCGAACATCAACGACCTGGTCGACAGGGCCCGCGCGCAGGATGTGCCCGTGGTCTGGGTGCAGCACTCCGACGAGCATCTCCAGCGCGACAGCGACGAGTGGCGATACGTCCCCGAGCTCACCCGCCGTGACGCGGAGCCGCTGGTCCACAAGAACTACGGCGACTCCTTCGAGGCCACCGACCTTGAGGAGCTCCTGGCCGAACACGGCGTCGGCCATCTCGTCGTCACCGGCGCGCAGACCGACGCGTGCATCCGTTCGACCATGCACGGCGCCTTCACCCGTGGCTACGACGTGACACTGGTCGGCGACGCGCACACGACGGACGACGCGGGAGAGGGCCTGCCCTCCGCCGCGCAGGTCATCGCCCACACCAACCTCTACTGGTACTGGCAGAGCGCCCCCGGCCGCCACGCGTCGACCGTGGAGACCGCGAAGGTCACCTTCGACGCCACCTGACCTGCCCCCGGCGGCCAGGAGACGCCTCGGCTACCCGGGGCCGGGCTCGCGCGTTCCACTCCTGGGCCCGGAGGGGTGGAACGCGGGCCAGCCGAAGATCAGGGCATTAAGTGTTACTTTGTCCGCCATGTTCGACTGGCTCGGGGCGGCCCTGCTCATCGCCCTGCTGGTGGCGGCGATCGCCTGGCCCCTGCCGGCCGTGGCCGCCGCCGCGTTGGTGGTCAGCCTGCGGGTGTCCGCCGTACGCCGCCGCCGAGCCGGGCAGCCCGCCGCCTGGCGGACGCCAGCGTGGTGGGGCCGGGCCTGCGTCGCGGCGTTCCTGCTGGCCATGGCCGGTACCGGCGTTTTCGTCCAGGCGGACGACAGCTTCGGCAAGCTCGACGCCGACGATCCGCCTCGCTGTCCCGTCGGCGCGGACTGCGTACCCTCGACCTTCGCCGAGATGGCCGCGCACCAGGAGATCGTGCAGAAGTACGCCCTGGCCGGTGCGGTGATCACGACCGTGGCGGGGCTGGTGTGCCTGACCGTCTGCGTGATCCTGCTGCTCAGAAGGCGACGACACCGCGCCTGACGGCGAACGTCCGCCGGGGCGCGCCGGAGAGGGCTGGAACCCGTCGAACGCCTTCGCCGTCAAGACCGCGAGCGGGTAGGCCCTACCTGTCCGGTACCCTCGCGACTCCGGCCAGCATCCAGATCCGATCGCCCTGCTGCTCGGGCGGGATCTCAGCCTCCGGCCGCCAGTACGACGCCGGGACCAGCCCGGGCGCGACGAGTGCCAAGCCGCTGAACAGCTCTTCGATGCGTCGGCGGGGGCGGATCTCGACGGTCAGTCCGGCCGACCGGTACAGCCGCTGGATCTCCATCACTCCGTCGGCCCGGCTGGTGGTGTCGGTGGCGTGCGAGATCACCAGGTGGCTTCCCGGCGTCATGACCTCGCGGAAGGCCGCCACGATCGGTTCGGGCGAGGTGAGGAAATGCAGCACCGACGACATCAGTACGGCGACCGGCCGACTCCAGTCGATCAACAACCGGGTCCGGGGATCGTCGATGACCGTCCATGGCCGACGGATGTCCGCCTGGATCATCGCCGTGCGCTCACCGTCATCCAGCACCGTACGACCACGCTCGAACACGGCCGGGTCGTTGTCGACGTACACCACCCGCGCCTGCGGTCGCCTCT
This sequence comes from Streptosporangium sp. NPDC020145, assembly GCF_040631275.1. Classification (NCBI taxonomy): domain Bacteria; kingdom Bacillati; phylum Actinomycetota; class Actinomycetes; order Streptosporangiales; family Streptosporangiaceae; genus Streptosporangium; species Streptosporangium sp. NPDC020145. The sequence goes on from NZ_JBEXZT010000011.1 coordinate 172,445, forward strand.
CGCGAGCCACCTGGTGAACATTGGGGTGGGTGGGCAGCCCCGTGCCCAGGTCGACGAACTGGTCGATCCCGGACTCACCGGCCAGGTAGCCAACCGCGCGCGCCAAGAACTCGCGGTTGGCTCGCGCGACCGGCTTGAGATCAGGCGCACGGCGCAGCAGGTCGTCGGCGGCTTCGTGATCGACCGCGTCGGTGCCCTCGCTGTCCAGGTAGGCGTTGTACAGCCGTGCCACGGTCGGTCCGTCAGCTGTCGTGTCCCGCCTGCGGGAGTCAGGCGGCCCGGGATGCCCCGGTAAGTCCTCACCGTCCACATGCCAACCTCACCGCGTGTCCCCAACAGGCCACAACTAGCGTCACGACCACATTTGCCGCCCCTCTCAACAAGCCGAAGCGTCGAGGAGGGCCTTGATGTCGGTTTCCCGGTAGCGGCGTTGGCGACTGGGGGTCCTGACCGAGGGGATCTTCCCGGTCAGCGCCCAGCGGTTGACGGTCTTCGGGTCCACGCCGAAGATCCGGGCGACCTCGCCGGGGGTGAGCAGCCGTTCGGTGGTGTCCGGCCCGGTGGAGAAGGTGCCGTCGGGGGCTACGGCCTTGAGCGGAGACATGAGGGCTCTCTTTCAGTAGCGGAGGGTGTGCAGGATCTGGTCATGCCGGGCCAGCGCCCTGGCCAGCCGGTGCAAGGTCGTACGGCCGAGCACGTCCCTGGCCCCGGCTCCGCGCTGGTCGAGGCGCAGGGGTTCGTAGCGGACGGCCCACCACCGGGGCAGTCCGGGCAGGTTCCGTTCCTCGTACCGCCAGGCGGGGTGGGTGCTGATGAGCAGGTCGATCAGGCGTCGCTCGTCGTCGGTCATGGTCGTCCTGGTTCGGAGGGCGGACAGGGAACACACGTCGTTCAGGCCGTGAGGTTCACGAAGTGAGGAGGGGGCGGGTGCCCGGCCCCGAGCCGGGGAGCACGGGCCGGGCACCCTGGAGGAGGACCGGCCTCCAGATACGGAGACCGGTGCGCCAGACGGCTCCCTCTTCCCCAGCACGCCCGTTTGTCCCGGCGCGCACGGGAACCGCCTTGCGAAGGTGTGCGGCCCAGACCCCTCCCGCCTGAGCCGCACGTTCATGGGTACGGCGAGCGACGGGTGGGATGACGTCCACGCCCGCCGTACCGGCTTCACGAGCGCAGAAGTCTGCGCAATGCCGTAGACCGGCTAGGCGCGATGGCCTGACCAGGACATACGGCCTGAACGACCCAGGCGGTTCGAGTCCGCAGAGCGCGGGCGACGGCGACGGCCTGGATGCTCGGCGGCACCACCGGAGGTGCCTGGGCGGTCAGCTTCCGCTCCAACTCCTCGACCGAGTCGGCCCGCACCAACAGCACGTTCCCGGGGTACGGCCTGCCGGGCAGAACACTCCGGTAGGCGCTCCACAAACCGGTCGTCGAGTTGTGGAAGACCAGCCAGCCGGAATGGGCCCGCTGTACGGCGTCGCAACTCTGACGCGCGATACCAACCGTCATGCCGCCCTCCCACCCGACGAACGTCGTCCCCCAGCGGACGCCGTCCCCTCACCTGACAAAGGCCGTCCCCCAGCGGACACCATCTCCCCGCCCGACGAAGGCCGTCCCCCAGCGGGCACCGTTTCCCCAGCCGACGAACCCCGCTCCTCACTGAGCTCCTCGGCGACCACCTCGTTCCGCGCCCCGGAAGGCGGACGACCCGTCCCACCCCTCCTGCGCCGAACCGGCGCCGGAGAAGGCCGCGACGCGAGCCGGATCGCCCGGATCATCTCGGCCTCCCGCATCCGTTCCTCCAACCCGTCTCCGGTGGGGTCCTCGACGATCACCGGCCGGGGGCCGTCCCAGGCGGCCACGGCGTAGAAACAGCGTCGTCCCAGGCTGTAGAGCACGGCCCAGTCCGCCCAGGCCTGGTCGATCCGCTCGGCCTCGGCCCGCGCTGGGCCGTCCCAGACCCGCCGATAGACCGGGGCGTACGGCTGGCCGTCACGGTGGCGTCCCGTCACGAGGTGACCTCCTCGACCAGAGCGACGCGGGCCCTCTCCTCCTGCTCGGCGACGATGGCCTGGATCTCCTCGAAGGTGTCGGCGTCCACCGCCGACTCGGCTCCGGCCCGTACGGCGGCGCGGGGGAAGAGGTGGTTGCGGAAGGCCCAGAACCGGCCCGCGTCACTGATGATCAACCGCCAGCCCGGGATCACCGGGCGGCCGGGGGTGCTGTGCATGATCTGGACCTCCAAGATCCGACCAGAGGCTTGTGCCGACAAGGTGATCACCGGCCGGGCCTGCCCTGCGGGACGACGAAGAAGGTGTGTGCCAGCCGGACGAACGCCGGGCCGACAAGCCGCCTGAGCCTGGGGAACGCGACATCGGCCGCCGCATCGAGGCGGCCGACCGCTCGCGGGCCGTACGCCGCCAGGCCGACACGCCCTCGTCCAGGTGATCCCCGACCGAAAAGCGCCAGGGAAGGGGCGCCGGATTCGCCGAAGCGGCGACGGCCGTACCGGCACAACGGGTGCGGCCTCCGGAGCGGCGACCGGCCTGTCCACAGGCACCGGCCCAGAAGCGCCGCCCTCCTCCACAGGACCATCCGGAACCACCGCAGCCGCCCCCGGCCCGGAATCCGCAGGGCCTTCCCGTACGGCGGTCGCGGCCACTCCCGGCTCAGGGGCAGGACGACGCCGACCAGGCACCAGCCCACAATCCGGGCCAGTCTCATCCACAGGACCGTCCGGTACGGCCTTCGCAGCCGGGGCCATCGCGGGCGCCTCAGGATCGGGGTCATGCTCGGGACGCCGCTGGGCGGGCACCAACGGGATCACCTCGGCGGGCGCCACTTCCACCGGAGGCCGAGGCGCGGGAAGAAGCTGTGGACCGTACTCGCGGCGGGCCTGGAGACGGGCGTTCATCAACAGCCCGGACGGCTGCGCGTACTCGTGCCCGTCCTGCTGCGAACAGCCATGGGCGTAGGGGGAATGGCCACAGCGGGCACATCCCATGGGCAAGGGGACGGCGTCACCGAAGCAGTCGCATCCGTTGCGGAAAGTGATCGACTCAAAGGTCGAAACACTAGGCTTGGTCACGGCTTGGGACTCCACTTCCTGATCTAAGGAGCCGCCTAGATAAAGCTGGGCGAGAGCTGCTCTAAAAGTGTCGTGTGACACTGGACGCTAGAGCAGGTCAGGAGGCCCGTCAAGCAGAATGGCCTACGACACTTAGATATGGTGGTTCGCGTGCAAATAGACCCGAATTCGCCCGCGCGTCGCATAGTTGCGGATATCCGGGCCGACATTATGGAAGGGCGCTTGTCCGAGGGCGCAAAACTGCCCTCCGTCCGCTACCTCTCCGACCGGTACGACGTTGCCCGCAGTACGGCAGCCAAGGCCCTGGTCATGCTCCAGGCAGAAGGCCTGGTCGTCACCCGTCACGGATCGGGTTCCTACGTCCGTGAATCGGACCCCATTCGACGCCTGGGACCAGACCGCTACGCACGCCACCGCTGGCAAAGAACCACCGTCGAAGTATTCGTCACCAGAAAGCCGGAAAGCGTCTCCGCCCAGCAGCAGGGACACCAGACGCAGAACGTCTCTCTGGTCGAAGCCGACGAAGACACAGCCACCGCCCTCGGCATCGAACCCGGTTCACCGGTCTACGAACGAGCCCGCGTCATGACCCGCGACGGCGCCCCCACGCACACCATGACCTCCTACTACCGCCCCGCCGACATCGAAGGCACACCCCTGACCGACCCCACACCCGGCATCGCCGGACAGTCCGGCGGATTCCAAGTCCTGACCGACCAGGGCCTTCCCCCACACCAGATCACCGAGGACATCTCCGCCCGAATGCCCACCACCGAGGAAACCCTGCTCCTCGACCTCCCCGCAGGCGAACCCGTCGTCGAAGTGCGCCGCACCACCCGCACCGCCGAAGGCCACGTCATCGAATACGCCCGAGGCATCCACTCGGCAAGCAGATTCACCTGGTCATACACCTTCGACATCCCCGACTGACCATCACGCGCAAGGGGCGACAACCGCGAAACCCTAGCCGAACGACCAGCCCGTCCAGCCGGTGATGTGGACCAGGATCACCGCGCCGGTCGGCGGCACCTCCCGATACTGTCCGTAACGGGCGATGAGCCGCTCCAACGCCCGGGCCCGCTCCGGCCCCTCTTCCCGGACCTGGGCACGTCCGTCCGCCCGCACCCACCACAACCGATCCCAGTCATCGTCGTACTCATCCACCAACAGCGAGACCTGCGGATTCGCCGCGATGTTCGCCAGCCGCCGCAGCCGTACCGTGGACTTCGGCTTGTGATCAACGGCAATCGCGATCACATCGTCAACGACCGCGAACGTGACCGGCACCAGATGAGGTCGACCATCATCACTCACCGTGGCCAAACGGGCCACCCGCGCCGTCTCAAACCGGGAACGAGCCTCTACGGGATCCAGTTTCACGCCTTCACCATGCCCTCATCACACGAATGGCAGCCCACTGTGAACCGCGTTCATTCGGAACTTCCACAGAGGAAAGGCACCAGCTCCGAGATGCCGTCGATATGCCAATCAGCCGGCCGATCCTTCGCCCACAGGTGCCCCCATGGGCCTCGCCTGATCAGGCACGTCCGCAAACCCGCCGCCCTGGCCGGAACGATGTCGTTGGCCGGATGGTCCCCCACGTAAACCGTCTCCTCCGGTGCCGCCCGGCCCAGCTCGACGACACGTCGGAAGAACTCCGGGTCCGGCTTCGCCACCCCCCACTCCTCCGAGACGGCGATCTCATCGGCGGGCAGGCCAAGGCCACGCACGAGATTCCCGGCCCTGACCGTCTGGTTACCGGCCACACACACCCGCACCCCTGCCTCCCGCAACGCCCGAAACCCCGGCCGCACATCGGGATACAGATCGCTCTCGTCAAGGAACTCCCCGCGTCCGGCCTCCTCCCGGGCCCGCCGCTCGGCATGCAAATCCACCCCGGGACGCAACAGCCGGATCGCCTCCGCGTTGTCCAGCCCCATCGCCGTCACCGCACCGACCAGAGCCGACAGAGTGTGCCGGGAAACCCCCAGCCAATCAGCCCAGGACGCCCAATAACGATCATCCCGAACAAGCGTCTCACCGATGTCGAACACCACAACCCTGATCACACCTGGCAGGGTAAGCCACCCCTCCAAGAACGGCCCGGAAGGCGTCGAGCCCCTCTGGCCCTGACCTTCATCCCTGCCCAGTGGCGCTCGTTCATCGGCCACGTGAACACCGGCGCCTTCGACGCCTGATCGCCTGCCCTCTCCGCAAGGCCCTGGCACCCTACGGCGCCAGGGCCTTGTCCATGTCAGGGGGGTTGCTCGCACCGTGGGAATCGGAAACGCTGGCTGACGGACGAAGGGCGCGTGCCCCACCCACGCCACCGGTGGGCCGCCTCCGAAGCGTTGAAAGTGGATGAGTCCGTGCTGTGGCCCGACGCGATACGTAACACGGTCAAAACCGGCCCGGACCGCGAGGTCCTGTCGGTCTACCCCTACCGATCCGCCTGCCCCAAAAGCGTGTGGCGTTCCCTGATCACCAACGCCACCTCAACCATCGTCCTGGCCGGATACACCAACTACTTCCTCTGGCTGGAACACCCCAACTTCGCCAAAGTCCTCAAACGTAAAGCCGAACAGGGCTGCCGCGTCCGCTTCCTCCTCGGCGACCCCGACAGCGACGTCACCCGCCGCCGCGAACAGGCCGAAGCCGTACCGCTGACCGTCTCCACCCGCATCCGCATCACCCTGGCCGAACTCGACCCCCTCAAGAACCTCTCCGGCATCGAGGCCCGCTTCGGCGACGAACACATCGCCCTGTCGGTCTTCCAGTTCGACGACGAAATGCTCGTCACCCCGCACCTGGCCAACCTCGTCGGCCACGACTCCCCGATGCTGCACCTCAAACGCCACCAGGACGACGGCCTCTACGACCGCTTCGCCTACCACGTCAACGAACTGTGGCAACGCGGCCGCGACATCTGGACCAACGAACCCGCCGCCCCCTGAACCCCCAGCAGGAGAGCCGCACGATGGCCGCACATTCGCGCTACCGGGACCTTGCCACGCAAATCCGGACACGGATCGAAGCAGGTGAGTGGGAACCCGGGGCCAGGCTGCCGCGCCTGGATGACTTCGCCGCGCAGTACGGCGCCAACCGCGACACCATCGGCCGGGCCATCGGCGTCCTGGAATCCGAGGGGTATGTCTGGGCGGTTCAGGGGCGAGGGATCATCGTCCGACACGGCATGATGCGACTGCGCAGACCACGCGGCAACCTCGTCAAACGCAACGTCGCCACCGACGGCCCCGGCTACTCCTTCCCCTCAGCAACCGGGCAGGAGGTCTGGAAACACCACGTCCCGCCCACGGTGTCCGCCGAGCCCCTGACCGATCCGCGTATCGCCAGGCTGCTCGGTGTCTCGCCCGGCACGACGGTGACCCGTCGCTTCCGTGTCACCGGCCCGCAGTCGGAGCCGCCGTTCCAGATCGCCGTCTCCTGGATCCACCCCCGCGGCCTGACCGACGCCCCCGACGTGACCGGCCAGGCCACCGGACCGGGCGACTGGCTGTACCGGCTGGAACAGGCCGGACACTGGCCCATCAGCTGGATCGAGTTCCACCGCGCCCGCATGCCCACCAAGGACGAGGCCGCCCTGCTGGAGATCCCCACCAGCCTGCCCGTCCTGGAGATCGTCCGCCAAGGCGTCTCCGGAGGCGACGACCAGCCCATCGAGGTCACCGAATACGTCGTGGCCAGCGACCGGGTGGAGACCGTACACGTCCTGCACCGCGACGAATCCGCCCAACCCCCCTGGCCCAACCCCACAGACGGTGACGGTGAGCGGCCATGACCCTCACCGCCCACGCCGCCACCCGGACCCACGTCGGCCGCGTCCGCCGCCGCAACGAGGACGCCGCCTACGCCGGAACCCACCTGTTCGCCGTCGCCGACGGCCTAGGCGGCCACCCCGCAGGCGACATCGCCGCCCAGACCGTGATCGACGTCCTCCGCCCCTACGACCGCCCGGCCGACGCCGCCGACCTACCCCACCTGCTCGGCGGCGCCATCCACACCGCCGGCGGGACCTTGCACGAGGCCGTCACCGCCGACCCCGCCCTGACCGGGATGGGCACCACCCTCGTGGCCCTGATGTGGTCGGGCACCACCGCCGTCGTGGCCAATGTCGGCGACTCGCGCGCCTACCTGCTGCCCGCCCACGCCACCCCCGGCACGCCGCTACGGCGCCTCACCGAGGACCACACCTACCGGAACCTCATCGCTGACGCCGAGGCCGTACCGAACCTGCCCGCCCGCATCTCCCGCTTCCTCGACGGCCGCCCCGAAGGACGCTCCCCCGACCTGACCACCCACACCCTCCATCCCGGCGACCGGTTCCTGCTGTGCTCGGACGGCCTCACCGAAGCCGTACCCGGCAAACTCCTCACCGAGGCCCTGCGCGCACCCGCCGACCCACCCCAGATCGCCGACCACCTCATCACCCTGGCCCTCGACCACGGCGGCCCCGACAACGTCACCGTGATCCTCATCGACATGAAACCCGCCCCCTGACCGCAGGCCATACCGACCCGTACGACGCCGGACCGTTGAACGAACCGTCTCTCGGCTGTCCGGCTGCCGCCGCTACGAACGCCGAGTGGACCGCTCGCATCCTTCATCGCCATCGCCGACTCACCACATAGGACACGGTCTTATGACTCCAAAGACAGGGGCCGATGATCGAGCGATCTGTGTTCCCTCCTGATCGCCTGAGAACCGACGCTTCGTTCCTCTGGACGATCAGGCCGGTGCGGGCGTCCTCGGATCAGGGTCGAGTACAGGTCACCCGGGCGAACAGGTCCAGCGGAACGGAGCCGTGGTTGGTGGCGCGCACGGTCCATCCGGTGGTCGTCGGGAACGACTCGTTGAAATCGACCGCCGGATTGCCCAGTCCGCCGCCCCCGGTCGGCACCTCACCGGGTCCGCACTCGACGTGGGCGGTGCCCGTGGCGCCCTGTGCCAGCCGGGTCGGACCGCTGGCGTAGGCGGTGTGGGGCGTGTCCGCGCACCGCACGTAGGTTTGCAGGATCACGAAGCGGGGGCCGTGGTTGGTGACCCGGCCGACCCACTGCTGGCCGATGTCGGACGACTGGCTGATGTAGGCCTGCCCGCTGTCGGACCCCGTACCGCGGGCTCCGGCGTTCGGTCCGCCGCCGGTGGCCACCTGTCCCGGGTCGCAGGTCGCGCGGACGATCGCCGTCTGCCCCGACGGCACGTTGACGAAGGTGCCGAACCGGGTCGTGTGGCGCTGGAGAGTGCAGATCGCCACGGGGGTGAAGGTCTGCGGCGTGTCGGTCTCGTTGTAGACGTCACCGACCCAGCTGATTCCGCTGGGCCATGTGGCGGTCAGGAACACCCCGTTGCTCGTGGTGAGCACGCCTCCTCCCGAGGGGAGCCGTCCTCCCTGGCAGGGGACGTTACTCGTGCCCGCCGAGTGCGGGCCCACGGTATGAGGGATGCCCACGGTGATCGTGTGCGGAGCCTGGGCGGGGACGGGTTCCGTGTCGGCCGAGGTCTCCCCGGCGCAAAGGACGGTGGCGAACAGAGCGCCGACGGCGCCGAGCGCGGCCAAGCGAAGACGGCCCACGGTTACTCCAGGTGATCAGTGAGGCGAGAATGCCAAGGTTGTCACGCCTCATACACACAAATCAAACACGCAGAGTAATTGAAATGGGTGGTGGCGACGGACGGCCCGCTCATCGGATTCGGCGTTCACCGGCAGCGGCCGCCCCGTGGTCGTCCACGCCCGGCCCGAGGTGAGGAAGACCGCCGTCTCGGCCACACCCCGAGGGGGCATGACGGACGGCGTGCGTCACAGACGGCGGCCGACGGTGAGGACGGCCAGCCAGTGGCGGGTCAGGCGGCCGTCCGGGCGTACGGCCAGCAGGCGGCGCACCTCCCCGTAGAGGTGTTCGCGCTTGGACGCCTGCATGGCGATGTGGCCGGAGAAGGTGTTCAGCAGCGCGATGTACTCCTCGGCGGTGTACTTCCGCGCCCACACGTGGCGTCGCGTCCCGACGACCGTGAACTGTCCGGAGTCCTCGAACTCGGCCGCGGTCGGGTCGGGCTGTTCCTCGGGCGTCGGTGGTGGCCAGGCCGCGCCGTCGCCCTCCCCCATCTCGTCGTAGACCCGCTGGATCTCGGTGAAGAAGGGGTCGAAGTCCTCGGGGAAGGCGTGCTGGGCGTCCCACACGGCCAGGTGGCCGCCGGAGGGCAGCAGGGCGGCGGCCCTGTCGTACTTCAGCCGGGGGTCGATCCACTTCCACGCGGTGGCCGCGTAGAGAAGGTCGAAGGGGGAGTCGTCCCCTGGCCGCCAGGTCTCGAACGGGGCGGTGACCACCGAGACGGCGGGGAAGTCGCGTAGTTCGCGCCGCGCCTCCCCGGCGAGGGCCGCGCCGAGCTCGACCGCCGTGATCCGGAAGCCCAGCCTCGCCAGGGGGATGGTGGCCTTTCCCGGGCCGCAGCCGACTTCGAGCAGGTTCGCGGGCGGTTCGATCCCCGTCATCGTGAGCAGGTCGGTGTACAAATCGACCGGATAGTCGGGACGCGCCCTCTGGTAGTCGGCGGCCACGGTGTCGAAGGTGGTTCGCAGGTGTTCTCGGGACATCTCCTCATTCTGGCGGACGCACCGGGGGTGGGAGAGCGCTCTTCCCCGAAGAAAACGTGAAGGCTAAAGGAAATGGCCGGCCGGGTGATTTTCCTGGGGCGCGGGGAAGGGGGAGGCGGCGCCGGGGAAAAGGGCTCCTCGGCCTGACTTCCGCACGCTCTGCTCCGCGCGCCCGGGAGAAGTGGGGTCACCTCCTCATGGAACGTTCCTGTCCGGAAACCGGACAGGTCATCACCCGAGGGCGTTGCAGCAGATTACCGACGTTTGGGGAGGTCAGGGGAGGGGCGGAGCGTCCTCCACATGCCAATCGGCGTCCGAGGATAAAAGTTGTCGCCACATGCACAGTCAGGGTCGGATGACAACGGACCCAAATGATTGACAGGGGCGCCGTTAAACACACGTACAGTGATCGTTAATGATCAAGGCGTGCTCAACGGACCACATAACCGCAGGTCAGAGGCCATTTTTGGACTCCCCGTTCAGCGGGCGAAAGCCCGCCCACAGCACCCGAGATGTCCGACATATATGCATATATCACCTTGTTTACAGCTTTCGGCGACGAAGGTGTTGACGGTGACACCGCCGTCGGAATACTCTCCGGAACGTCAAGAGCGCTCTTAACCGTCCCTCAACGAAGCGTTCATCACCCAGCGGCGTCTTCGGTTACGCAGAATTAGTTTTCCGCACCCAGAAAACATGCGAACAAGGAATGTAAAAGTGTTTCCCATAACCGTCTTCGGGGCCACAGAGGAAAGTCAGAAGATCTCATGATAAGGCCCGTCGTGGCCATTACCGGAGGTGCCGGATTTCTCGGCTCGCATCTCTGCGAGCGATTTCTGGCCGAGGGGTACCAGGTCATCTGCATTGACAACTTCCTCACCGGGGCCGTCGCCAACGTCGAACACCTCATGACCGACGGACACTTCCGCCTGGTACGCGCGGACGTCTCCGAGCATCTGGCCGTTGTGGGAAGGGTGGACGCCGTCCTCCACTTCGCCTCCCCCGCCTCGCCCATCGACTATCTCCGGCTCCCCATCGACACGCTGCGGGTCGGCTCGAACGGCACGTACAACGCCCTCGAACTGGCCAGGGAGAAGGGCGCGCGGTTCGTCCTCGCCTCGACCTCCGAGGCGTACGGCGACCCGCAGGTCCACCCGCAGCCGGAGACCTACTGGGGCAACGTGAACCCGGTCGGCCCGCGTGGTGTCTACGACGAGGCCAAGCGCTTCGCCGAGGCCATGACCATGGCCTTCCACAGGGCGCACGGTGTGGACACCGCGATCCTGCGGATCTTCAACACGTTCGGTCCGAGGATGCGGCCCTTCGACGGCCGCGCGATCCCGACGTTCGTCAGGCAGGCGCTGCTCGGCGAGCCGATCACGGTCGCCGGGGACGGCAGCCAGACCAGGTCGATCTGCTACGTGGACGATCTGGTCGAGGGAGTCTTCCGGGTGCTCAACTCGGACATGCCCGGCCCGGTCAACATCGGCAACCCGCACGAGATCTCCATGCTCGACCTCGCCGAGTGGATCAGGGAGCTCACCGGCACCGCCTCGCAGGTCACGTTCGTGCCCCGGCCGCAGGACGACCCCGAGATCCGCCGTCCCGACATCACGCTCGCCACGACCCGGCTCGGCTGGGCGCCGAGGACGCCGGTCGAGCAGGGGCTGCGGCAGACCATCGCCTGGTTCCAGGAGCATCCGCGGCTGTGGAGCGTCGAGAACCTGGCCGGAGCGGTCTCCTAGGACGAAGGCATGAGCACCACGAGGACCGGCTACGCCGACCTGTTCCAGCAGGATCACACCCAGCCGCACTGGGCCTACCACTACGCGCGACGCCTGATCGACCGGCACGGCCCCGAGCGGCGGGTGGTGATCCAGACCAGCATGTCGCCGACGGGCTGGTTCCACGTCGGCAACTTCCGCGACACCGCCTGCGCCTACCTGGTGCACCGCGCGCTGGAACGGCTCGGGCGCAGGTCGTCGATCCTGCTCAGCTTCGACGACTACGACCCGGTGCGGCCGGCCCAGGCCGCGGCCCAGTCCGAGCTGGCCGGGTACGGGACGCGTCCGCTGGGCGCGGTGACCGAGCGCAGCAGGCGGATCTGCCGTCGCTACATCGACGAGCTGAAGCGGATGGGCATCTGTCCCGCCGAGGCCGACGCCGACGGCCGTACCCCGGCCGGTTCTCCCTGGCAGACCCACTACCAGTACGAACGTTACCTTTCCGGCACCTACGTGCCCCTGCAGCGCCGCTACCTGCGCGGCGCCAGGAAGCTCGCCAAGCTGCTGGACCAGGCCCCCGAGCACCTGTTCACGGTCTACTGCGAGCAGTGCGGCCGGGGCAGCACCCGTAACCTGCGGCTCGGCCACGACCGGGTGCGGTACGCCTGCGAGTCCTGCGGCGCGCTCGCCACCACCAGACGCGTCGAGCTGGTCAAGCCCTCCTGGGCGCTGGACTGGACGCTGCGGGTGACCCACGAGCGCATCGACTGCGAACCCGCCGGTCAGGACCACTGCAGCGCGGGCAGCACGATGGACCGCACCCAGCCGATCTACCGCGGTTACCTGCGCGCGCACCAGCCGGTGATCGTGCCGTACGGCCTCGTCCGCCAGGTCGGCGACCGGGGCAAGGTCTCCGGCTCCCGGGGCGGCGGCATGACGGTCGGCGACCTGCTGCGGGTGATGCCGCCCCGGCTCGTCCTGTTCCTGTACGGCAGGCCTAACTGCCTGTCCGACATGCGGCTCGGTCTCGACCGGGCTTCCTTCCTCGGCGCCTACGACGCCTACGACCGGTTCCTGGCCGAGGTGCGCGAGGGCGACCCGAAGGCCGTCGCGCTCCACGAGCTCATCGACGGAGACGGCGACACCGCCCCGCTGCCCCGGATGCGGGCCGTACTCGGGCTGCTGCACTCGCACAGCTACGACGCCGAGCGGGTCGTCGCCCTGACCGGGGGGACCCCGGAGGTGGCCGAGCGGGTCGGGCACGCCCTGGCCTGGCTGGCCGGGTACGGGCGGTGCTGGATCGACGAGGTCTCCGACGCCGAACCCGGCCCGCTCCTGGCCGGGGACGCGCTGCCGGAACGCTGGGACCGCGCCTCCTACCGGGACCTCTACCTGACGTTGTTCGGCACCGAGTCCGGTCCGCCGCTGCGGCGGCTCGACAGGACGTTCGGCCGGGACGCGGTCGTCGCCGCCGTCCACGCCTACCGTGACCGTGCCGAGCGCCCGCTGCGTGAGCGGGTGCTGGGCCGGCTCAGGCCAGGTGATCCCGGTGCGCGCTGAGATCATCGACCCCACGACCGAGCCGGTGCCCGCCGACTGGGAGATCTTCCGCAAGCAGGAGGGTCTGATCGCGGCCTGGCAGGCACGGGCGCTCACCGCGATCGCCTGGTGCTCGACCAGCCCGGTCTACCTGGGCGTCGTACGGCAGGGCGGCCAGGTGGTCTGCCTGTTCACCGGCTCGGCCGGCGGGCCGTCACGGCGGCGCGGGTACGCCGAGCCCGGCTCCATGCCGCCGGTCGGGTGGTTCGACTGCCACCTGCCGGTCGGGTTCACCGGCGGGTTCGCCTTCGCCGCCGACCTGTCCGTCGCGGAGCGGGCCGAGGCGGCGGCCGCGTTCGAGAAGGCGGTGCGCCGCAGGCTGGGCAGGCGCTGCCTGGGCGTGCTGTACCGGCAGGTCACCGCCGAGACGATGCCCGTGTTCGGCCGCCGGTTCCGGCCCAGGATCACCACGGCGCCCAACACGTTGCTGCGCAACCGCTGGGCGAGCCTGGACGACTACTTCGCCGACCTGCCGCGTGACCGGCGGCGCAGGCTGCTGCGGATCCACACCGAGGCGTCCGAACGGACCCGGGTGCTGCGGGGGACCTGCGGCATCGACGCCGCACGGGCCAGCGCGCTGGCCTGCGCCACCGTGCGCAAGCACAGCCCGTACGCCCCGCCCCTGCCCGTGCGCTACTTCGAGGCACTCGGCGGGGAGGAGGGGGTGCGTTACTTCGGGCACCTCGACGGGGACCGGCTGCTGTCCTTCGACCTGACCTTCGACGACGGCAGGCGGCTGGTCACCACGGTGAACGGCTCGCTCGACGTGCGGGACGGCGGACGGCGCGATCTCTACTTCGACCTGTACCTGCGGGAGATCGACTACATGATCTCGCACGGCCGTGAGGGCTGCGAGTTCGGCAAGGGCATGGCCGAGCTGAAACAGCAGTTCGGCAGCGAGCTCGTCCCCCAGTCCCTGGTGATCGCCGCCTGGTGACCCAGAGCGTTTCAGAGAGGAAGAACCATGGAGTTCCCCCAGGCGCTTGACGCGCACCTGACGGCGATCCGCTCCCGTGACCTGGACGGATACCTGGAGACCGTGCACCCGGACGCGACGGTGATCCTGCCGAACGGGACGTTCCTGCGGGGTAAGGACGCCGTCGCCGAGTTCCACACCTCGTGGTTCGGCGACCCCGACTGGTCGCTGCGGACCGAGACCGTCCGGATCTCGACGGCGGGTGAGTCGGCGTTCGCGCTGCTCTCCGTGGTCTACGACGACCTGGACCCCGAGGGCAAGCCGTACCAGAAGGAGTACTACCTGACGCTGTACTTCACGCTGGTCGAGGGCCGGTGGCTGCTCCTGCACGACCAGAACACCTTCTGCTGACATGTGGACTCGGGGGTTCTCGGAAAGGGCCTGGGAGCGGGGGTACCGGGAGACGGTGGCGCGGGCGTTCGCGGCCGTGCCGTACTACCGGGAGATGTGGGCCGTGGCGGGCGCGCGGCTCGACGAGCCCGAGGCGACGCCGGTGACGCGGCTCGACACGGTGCTCGACCGGCTGTATCCGCTGGACGCGCCGTACGTGCGGCGGCGGGAGGAGCCGCTGTGGGTCGGGGAGCCCGCCGAGCTGTTCGAGGCGCTCGAACTGACCGGTGCCCACCGGCGTGACCTGCCGCTGTTCGAGGTACGGACGTCCCTGCTGGACTGGGAGCGGATCGGTCCCGGCGGAGGGCGCTACCACGTCGTGCTCAGCGCGTCCGCCGAGGTCGCCGACCCGGAGCTCCGGCAGGGGCAGTTGCGGGCGCTGCGGGAGGCCCGTGATCCCGGGCTGCTCGCCGACGCCGCGCAGCTCACCGAACTGGACGGCGGGACGGCCGGGGCCCGGGTCTTCCTGCGCCGCGCTCCCGGCGAGGTCGCCGGGGACGACACGACTGAGGAGGTCGTGCACGACGAACGGCTCGGCTACCTGGGCGCACGGCACCGGGGCTGTGGCCGTACGCACCTGAACTGGCGGCGGGTCCACGCGCGGACCGGCGGGTCGGGGCCGCTGTTCACGATGACGCGGCGGCGCAGGCCGACGCTGGCGAACGTCACCCTGCCCGGCACCGCCCACCTCACCGTCGGCCGCTGCGCCGAGCACGGCACGCCGATCCTGGACGGGGGGTCGCGATGAGCAGGCTGCGCTCGACGATCAGTCTCGCGCCCGTCGCCTACAACCTGGCCATGATCCGCAGGCAGGAGCGCCTGCCCCACGCCGAGCAGCTGCGGATCCAGTCCCGGCTGCTGCGCGAGCTGGTACGGCACGCCCACGCCGACGTCCCGCACTACCGCAGGACGCTCACCGCCGCCCAGGTCGAGGGGGTGCGCACCGCCCACGACCTGGCCGGCCTGCCGACGCTCGACCGGATCACCCTGCACGACGCCCCCGCGCGGGACATGCTCGCGGCCGGTTTCACCACGGAGAACACCCGGGCCGCCACGACCAGCGGTTCCTCCGGCATCCCGATCACGATCCGCAACTCGGAACGCGACCTGGGGTACCTGCGGGCGACCTACCTGCAGGACATGCTGGCCAACGGGCTGCGCCCGACCGACCGCATCGCCTACTTCCGGGTCATGTCGTTCCTGCGGCACCCGCTGGAGCGGTTCGGCATCCTGCGCAACCACCACATTCGCACCGACCGGCCGCTGGACGAGCAGGTCGAGGCGTTCCTCGCGGCCAGGCCGACGTTCCTGATCGGCTTCCCCAACGTCATCGCCAGCATCGTGGACGAGCTGAAGCGGCGCGGTATCACCCACGAGGGCGTCAGGACCGTGCTGTTCGGCGGGGAGCGGCTCACCCCGACCGCCCGCGCCCACGTTCTCGACTACTTCGGCGCCTCCCACCGGGAGGTGTACGCCTCGGTCGAGGTCTTCACGATCGCCCGTACCTGCCCGGCGGGCAGCATGCACCTGCGCACCTCCGACCTGGTCGTCGAGGTCGAGCACGACGACGGGACCGTCTCCGTCGAGGACGGCGTCGGAGAGATCCTGGTGACCAGGCTGCGCAGCGAGGCGATGCCGCTGATCCGCTACCGGCTCGGTGACCGGGTGCGGATCTCCCCCAACGACTGCCCCTGCGGGGTCGCGACCACCCCGATCGTGCGGGAGGTCGTCGGCCGCAGTGAGGACCGCATCGTCGCCGCCGACGGCAGGCGTTACTACGGCGACTTCATCTCCACCGTCATCCAGGACTTCTCCCAGGTCGTCCGGCTGCAGATACTCCAGCCGCGACCGGGGGCGGTCGAGGTGCTGGTGATCCTGTCCGGGGACGCGCCCGACGACGTGACAGCCGCCATCGAGCGGGAGGTCCGGCGCAGAGCGCCCGGCCTGGACGTCACCGTACGGCGCACACATCGGATCACTCCAGAAGCCAACGGAAAGATCAAGCTTGTGAAGGTGCTCACTCCCACCGGAGAACGTGTGCCTTCCGGGGGTCCTGCCTCAGCGGAGGGCGGACCGTTACCACAGAAAGGTCGGATGTCAGATGTCGCTGAAGGAAACGATTGACCAGCGTCTCGCCGAACACCTGGAGACCACCTACACCGACGAGCACGCCGTGCGTAAGCTCTCGCAGCACTTCCGCCGTGAGGGTTACGTGAAGCTGCCCGAGCTGGTCTCCAAGGACCTGTTCCAGGAGGTCAGCACGGAGGTCCACCGGCTGCTCGACCTGCACGAGAAGCGGATCGACATCCAGCTCGCCGAGACGGGTAACTCCCCCCGTTACATGAGCACGATCAGCCAGCAGGCCATCGCCAAGGACAGCGAGCTCATCCCCGCCGTCTACGAGTCGCAGGCGCTGATGGGCTTCCTGTCCAGGATCGCGGCCCAGCCGGTTCTGCAGTGCCCGTGGGAGGAGGAGAAGTACATCGCCATCCGCCAGCACAAGCAGGGTGACACACACGGCTGGCACTGGGGTGACTTCAGCTTCACCGTGATCTGGATCATCGAGGCCCCGGAGGCCAAGTACGGCGGCCAGCTCCAGTGTGTCCCGCACACCGACTGGAACAAGCAGGACCCGCGCGTCGAGGAGTACCTCCAGGCCCACCCGATCAGGACCTGGGGACACGTCACCGGTGACCTGTACTTCCTGCGGTCCGACACCACGTTGCACCGCACCATCCCGCTGAACGCGGACAAGACCCGCATCATCCTCAACACCTGCTGGGGCAGTGAGTCCGACAGCAAGAAGGAAGCCACCCACGAGACCATGCACGCGATGTTCGACTGACCGATGGCCGACTCCGTGCGTTCGATGGACACACGGGTGAAGCGGGGGGCGGGCCGTGTCCCGCCCCCCGGCATCACCGCGATGGTCCCCTGCTACAACGAGATCGCCTGCGTCGATCGTGCCTACCGGGAGATCCGGGCCGAACTGTCGAGGTACGACGACGTCGAGCTGCTGTTCGTCGACGACGGCAGCACCGACGGCACGCTTGAGGCGATCAAGGGGTTCGCCGCCGAGGACCCCCAGGTGAAGTACATCTCCTTCGCCAGGAACTTCGGTCTTGAGGCGGCCTTCTCCGCGGGGTTCAAGTACGCCTCGAAACCGTGGACGGTCCAGTTCGACGCCGACCTGCAGTCGCCGCCGCACGAGATGCACCGTCTGGTGGACAAGGCGCTCGAAGGGTACGACGTGGTCTTCGCCGTACGCGAGAACCGGCAGGACCCGTGGCACCGGCGGCTCGGCACCTGGGCTCACCAGACGATCGCCAGGAAGTGGCTGGGCATCGAGCTGCCCCAGGGGGCGTCGGTGTTCCGGATCGTCCGCACGAGCGTGGCGCACAAGGTGGTGGACAGCAGGCTGTCCACGCCGTACTTCATCGCCACCGCGCCGTTGCTCGGCGCCCGCTACACCACGTTGCCCACCGCGCACCAGCCCCGCCTCGACGGCCAGGGCAAGTGGAATCTGCGCAAGCTGTTCTCGCACGCCGTCGAACTGTTCTTCGGGTTCTCGTTCCGGCCGCTGACCTGGCTGATCGGCCTGTCCGCGGCGGTGATGGCCATCGGTACGGCGGTGCTCGCGCTGGCACTCGCCGGGGGGCTCGGGGCCGTCGCGGTCGAACTGGCCGGGCTGACGGCCGTACTGGTCACCCTCGCCCTGCTGATGGTGATCGCGCGTTACCTCGTGCGGGTGATGCGGGTGCAGGCCATCGGCGTGCCCCGCTACCAGATCCGGGAGGCCAACATCCCGATCCGCGCGCAGGAAGCCCTCTACGGCTACGAGACACCCGACGTCAGCGGTCACTTCAGGGAACCAGAGGTCTGGGAGGACGCCAGTTGAGAAACCTCATCGTGCTCGGCGGGGGCGAGGACCAGATCCCCGCGTACCGGGAGGGCCGCAGGCTCGGCTACCGGGTGATCGGCGTCGACCAGCGCCCCGACGCGCTCGGCGCCGCCGAGGCCGACCACTTCCTCTGCATGACCAGCAGGGACCCCGAGGGCATCGCCCGCGCCCTGGGTCCGATCGAGGTCGCGGCCGTCATCTCCCCCGCCAGCGACGCCGCCCAGGAGTCGGTCGCCGAGCTGAGCCGCATCTACCGGACCGCGCACCAGGTCGCGCCGGACGCGCTGCGCTGCTCGGTCGACAAAGGCTTCTTCCGTGAGGTGGTCGCCCGGGTCGGGCTGCCCACCTACCGGCACGTCCAGCACGACGACGTGGACAGCCTCATGGCGGCGGCGGCCGAACTGGGCTACCCGCTGATCGTCAAGCCCGCCGACTCCTCCGGCAGCAAGGGGATCACCGTCCTCGACGACCCCGCCGACCTGCCGGGGGCGATCGAGCACGCCCGCAAGTACTCCTTCTCCCGGCAGGTGATCCTGGAGGAGCTGATCGAGGGCAGGCACGGCGCCGTCGAGTGCTTCCTCGCCGGGGGCGAGCTGGCGTTCATGGCGGTGACCGACCGGGTCATCACCGGGCCGCCCGCGATGATCAGCGTGGCGCACACCGTCCCGGCCGACCTCGACGAGGACGTCCACACGCGGCTGCGCGAGGCGGTCGTCGCGATCTGCGCCGAGGTCGGGCACCGGCAGGGGCCGGTCAACCTCGACTTCGTGCTCACCCCGACCGGCGACATCCACCTCATCGAGATGGGCGCCAGACTCGGCGGCAACGGCATGCCGCTGATGGTCAGGCACGCCTTCGGGCTGAACACCGTCGAGGCCGCCATCCGGCTGGCCCTCGGCGAGCCGCTGACGATCGACGTCACCGAGCACCGTACGGCGACGCTGCGGATCCTGGCGGCCGAGACCGACGGGACGCTCACCGCCGTCGAGGGACTCGACGCCCTGCGGCGGATGCCCGAGGTCGTCGAGGTGCAGGTGTTCAAGGCACCCGGCGACCACGTGAACGCCTACACGCAGGCGGGACACAAACTTGGCTACCTGGTGATGGTGGCCGACACGCGCGAGGCGCTCGACGAGGCCGTCGACCGGGCTCTGCGCACCCTCCGATTCGAGATCGAGCCTGACACGAGAGGTCAACGATGCTCCCCCGCAAGCCCCTCGGCTTCCTGATATTCGTCGCGCTGGCCGTCGCCGCCGCCGCCTTCGTCTGGTTCGGCCTGCCGCACGACCGGGAGGTGAAGTCACTCGGGCTGTTCCTGGTGAAGCTGCTGCCGTTCGTCTTCGCCACCGAGGCCCTGGCCAGGCTCGACGTGGAGTGGGCCAAGCGGCTCAAGCTCCCGCTGATCACGCTGCCGGTGGCGTTCCTGGTGTTCTTCCTCTACTTCGTGCCGAAGATCTTCTTCTACGGCGGTGTGGAGACCGGGACCAGGGAGTCCTTCTACGCGCTGTACTACCACGTGCTCACGCTGACCCCGCTGATCATCCTGACGATCACGCTGGCCAACCGGCTCGGCGGCGGCACCGCGGCCCTCACCCGCAGGCTCGCCTACGGCATGCTGCTGCTGATGCTGTCCGGCCTTGAGGACTTCGCCTTCCTCACGGTCAACGACCACACCGACCCGGCCTACGCCACCATCCCCGCCGTGTGGGACTGGGCCTCGCACATGACCGTGTTCATCGGCCACCCGCCGACCAGGAACGAGGCCTACGCCTTCATCATCGTGCACGTCATCCTGGCGCTGCTGGTGTTCTTCAGCCCCCAGCGCTGGTGGGACGCGCTGGCCAACCGGGTCAGGCCGCGCGGGACGCGGTCGGAGAGCGCGTAACGATGCTGGTCCGGGAGGCGGCATACATACCGCTCACCATCGCCCGGCAGTACGGCGGCGCGGCCGGGCTGCGCCGCCGTCAGCTCAACGGGCTCAACCGGATGCTCGACGTGGCCCGTACCCGGGTGCCCTACTACCGCGACGACCCCCGCTACGCCGGAGGACCGCTGCGGAGCCTGGCCGACCTGGCGCGCCTTCCGGTGCTGGACAAGCAGGTGCTCCGCGACGAGCCGCTCGAACGCATGCTCGCCGACGGCGTCGACCTGGACGACTGCCTGTCCTTCCAGACCAGCGGGAGCACCGGGCGCCGGGTCAGGATCGTGCACGACCAGGACAGCCACGACTACCACATGGCCGCCTGCGTGCGCCGGTTCCTGGCGACCGGCCGCTACCTGCCGACCGACCGGCTCAGCCACATCCGCCCGTTCGCGCCGCCGGCCCGCATGTTCGAGAGGTTCAACCTGTTCCGCAGGCACGTGATCCTCTCCAACCGGCCGATGCGGGAGATCAAGGCGGAACTGCTGGCCAACCGGCCCAAGGTGCTGATCGGCTACCCGGTCCACCTGCGGGCGCTGCTGCGGGCTCTCACCCCGGAGGAGATGGCCCGGCTGCGCCGTACGCTGCGGATCGTCATGACCGAGTCCGAACTGCTGCTGCCCGAACACCGGAAGCTGTTCCAGGAGCGGTTCGGCGCCCCGGTCTTCGACGAGTACTCGGCGTTCGAGGTGCTCAACGTCACCTACGACTGCCGTCACGGCCGCGCCCACCTGGGTGAGGACCGGGTGTACTGCGAGATCGCGGACGACGACGGCGCCGTGCTGCCCGACGGGGAGCCGGGCAACGTCGTCGTGACGGCCTTCCTCGAACGGGCCATGCCGCTGGTCCGCTACAGGCTGGGTGACATCGGGTTCATCTCCCCGGAGCGCTGCCCCTGCGGGCGTCGTTTCCGCACCCTGCGGCTGACCACGGGGCGCAGCAACGACTACGTCACGCTCCCCTCGGGGGAGAAGCTCTACCCGGACGCGTTCCTGCACCTGGCCGCCACCCATCCCGGGGTCAGCGAGTGCTTCGTGCACCAGGACACGACGGGCCTGGTGCGGGTGCACGTGGTCCCGGCGGACGAGGCGGGCGAGGAGGTGTACACGACCGTACGGCAGAAGCTGTTCGCCCTGGCCGGAGGGGAGTTCCCGCTTGAGGTCGTGCCCGCGGAGACCGTGCGGATCACCGTCGGGGGAAAGGGAAGGTTCGTCACCTCCGACTACGCCGCCCCCCTCACATGAGGCTGCCGGGAACTCCGAAGACACGGGCCCTGGTGATGCTGCTCGGCGGACGGGCGGCGTTCCGGGGCACCGTGCTGCTGTCCAACCTGGCGTTGCTGGCCGCCTGGGGGGCGAACGGGTACGCGGACTACGCCCAGGCCATGGGCAGCATGATGTTCCTGGCCCCGCTGGCCTCGATCGGCATCGAGAAGTGCGCGCTGAAGCTCATCCCGAGGCTGCGGCCGACCGTCGCCTCACTGCTGGTCGGCGTCTTCGTCACACTCTGCGCGCTGCTGCTGACCGTGGCGCTCACCGTGCTGGCGACCACGGTCGCCCTCGGCCACTCCGGCCACTGGGCGACCGCCGGGCTGGCCGGGCTGTACGCGATCTGCGTCGGCCTCACCCAGGTGATGGTCGGCCTGTCCAGGGCCCTCGGCAAGCCGAAACGGGACGTGGCCGCCCATCTGACGCTCTGCGTGGCGCTGGCCTGCTGGACGGTCGTGGTGGTCGTCCTCAAGGTCTCCCCGGTGACGTTCCTGACGTTGACCGTGGCCACGATGGCCACGGTCAACGTGGTGCTGCTGGTCATGCTGCGGCCCCGGTTCGACGGGCTGCGGCGCCGTACGCTCGTGCGGGCCGCGATGCGGACGTCACTGCTGATGGCGATCCCCGACCTGGTCGGCGGCCTGTCGATGAGCCTGCTGTTCGTGGCGCTCTCGGTGACCGGCGCGCGGGCCGAGAGCACCGGCCTCTACATGGCCTCCGTCGCCTCGGCCCTGTTGCTGAACGCCTTCTCCTACCTGCTGCGCGTCCTGCAGCCCGACGTCTCACGCTCCCTGAACCAGCGCGACCTGACCGCGACCTACGACCGGCTGTCGCGCTGGCTGCGGCTGCTGGTGCTGGCCGGGGTGGTGTACGTACCGGCCGTACTGGCGCTGGCGCTGGCGGTGCTGCGGCCGTACGGCGGGGCCGGGGTCGTCATCGTCTACGCGGCGTGCGTGCCGGTCATCTTCGCGGTCGGCAGCGCCAACTACGTGATGGAGAACGCCAGCGCCGGGGCCCTGGCCGCGACCTCGGCGGGGGCGGCCGTCTCGCTGGTCGCGGTCGGGGCGCTGGCCTTCTCGATCGTGCCGTGGGCGGGCGCGCTCGGCGCGGTGACCGTGCTGGCCTTCGGCGAACTCGTCCACGCCCTGGTCATCCTGCGCTGGCTGCGCACCCTGGACAAGCCCGCGTCTCACATCCTCATCGGTGAAAGGAAGTAGTCCCATGACCTACACCTCGCTCGTCACCGGGGGTGCCGGGTTCATCGGCTCCCACGTAGCGGCCGACCTGCTCCGCGCCGGTCACCGGGTCGTGGTGCTCGACGACCTGTCCGGCGGGACCGCCGGGAACGTCCCGGCCGGTGCCCACTTCCACCAGGGCGACATCTGCGACCCGGGCGTGGTCGACGCCCTGTTCGCCGAGTGGAGGTTCGACCACGTGTTCCACCTGGCGGCCTACGCCGCCGAGGGACTCAGCCACTTCATCAAGCGCTACAACTACACCAACAACGTGGTCGGCAGCGTCAACCTCATCAACGCGGCCGTCAACTCCGGCAACGTCCGCTGCTTCGTCTTCACCTCCTCCATCGCCGTGTACGGCCACGCCGAACCGCCGATGACCGAGGACCTGATCCCCTCCCCGGTCGACCCGTACGGCATCGCCAAATACGCCGTCGAGCAGGAACTGAAGGTCAGCCACGAGATGTTCGGCCTGCCGTACATCATCTTCCGCCCGCACAACGTGTACGGCGAGCGGCAGAACATCGGCGACCGCTACCGCAATGTCATCGGCATCTTCATGAACCAGATCCTGCGCGGCGAGGAGTGCGTCATCTTCGGCGACGGCGAGCAGACCAGGGCCTTCAGCCACATCGACGACGTGGCGCCGCCCATCGCCCGTTCGATCGAGAACCCCCGGGCCTACGGGCAGACCTTCAACATCGGGGGCGACACGCCGTACACCGTCAACGAGCTGGCCGAGGCGGTCGCCGCGGCGATGGGCGTCGAGGCGCGTGTGCGGCACGTCGAGGCCAGGCACGAGGTCGTGCACGCCTTCTCCTCGCACGACAGGGCCCGCGAGATCCTCGGCGTCGGCGCCGGCTCCGTCCCCCTGTCGGAAGGCCTCGCCCAGATGGCCGCCTGGGCCAAGAAACACGGCCCCCAGGAGCCCTCGATCTTCTCCGGCATAGAGGTGTCCAAGAACATGCCCCCGTCCTGGCAGTCCGTCGTCACCTCCGACTGACCCTCCTTCCCCCCGAAGCGCCACCTCCGCGTGGCGCTTCGGCGTTTCTCCGGCGACGCGCCCGGGTGATGCTTCGGGGAAATCCCCTCACCGGCGCCCCCATGCGTGCGGTAAACACGGCTCAAAAATTGTCCGCAATATCCACTTATGTGTTGGTTTATGCCTACCGTGGGCACCATGGCCCGCATGGAAAGAAAGCTGCAGGTTTTCGCCGTGGCGGCGACCGCGGCGTCCGTGCTGACCGGCCCGGCGGCACCCGGCTCCGGGACCGCCCCCACGCCCGAGGCGAAGATCGTCGCCACGGGCCTGAAGGATCCGTACGAGCTGGTCATGGGCCCCGACGGTTACCTGTGGCTCACGGAGAAGAGCGGGCTGAAGGTCAAGCGGGTCAAACCGAACACCGGCGCGGTGAGCACCGTACTGGACCTGTCCGGCCAGGCGGTCCACACCCCGACGAGCAAGGACGGACTGCTCGGACTGGCCCTACATCCCGACTTCGGCGGGGGAAAGGGCACCGACTACGTGTACCTGTCCTACACCTACAGGGGCAAGGACGGGAACAACACCAAGCTCACCCGCTACACCTGGGCCGACGGCAGACTGACCGGCGCCCGTGACATCCTCACCGGGCTTCCCTCCAGCGTCGATCACCAGTCCGCCCGCCTGCGGTACGGGCCGGACGGCATGCTCTACTACACGATCGGCGACCAGGGCAACAACTACGACACGCGTCACTGCCTGCCCAACCACGCGCAGACCCTGCCCACCAGTGATCAGGTCGCCGGCCGGAACTGGACGGCCTACCAGGGCAAAGTGCTGCGGATGACGCCCGACGGCTCGATCCCCGGCGACAACCCCGTGATCGACGGGGTGCGCAGTCACGTCTACGCCTACGGCTTCCGTAATCCCGACGGGATGGTCTTCAAGGGCGGACGGCTGTTCGTGGCCGACCAGGGGCCGAGCACCGACGACGAACTCAACGAGATCAAGGCGGGAAAGAACTACGGCTGGCCCTACATCGCCGGATACAAGGACGACCAGGCTTACGTCTACGGTGACTGGGCCAAGGCGCCCGACTGCGCCAAGCTGCCCTACGACCCCAACAAGATCCCTCCGCAGGTGCCGCAGACCAAGGAGAGCGCCTTCACCCAAGCCGCCCAGAGCCCGCTGACGACGTACGG
Source organism: Streptosporangium sp. NPDC020145 (assembly GCF_040631275.1). Taxonomy (NCBI): domain Bacteria; kingdom Bacillati; phylum Actinomycetota; class Actinomycetes; order Streptosporangiales; family Streptosporangiaceae; genus Streptosporangium; species Streptosporangium sp. NPDC020145. Next base: position 197,341 of record NZ_JBEXZT010000011.1, read on the forward strand.
CACAACCGTCAGGAACGGCCACGACTTCGGCCTCACACCGCCGTGCACCGAGGAGAAACTCGCCTACATGTGCTGGCCCACCCTGGCGCCCTCAAGCGCGGAGGTCGCGGGCGACGACCTGGTGGTCACCATGCTCAAGGAAGGCATCGTCCACCGGGTCTCGGACAAGGGCACGACCAAGGACAAACGGTATCGGACCATCAATCGCTACCGCGACACGGCCATCAGTCCCGATGGCGGAACCCTCTACATCGCCGTCGACTCCGCCGGAGTGACCAGGGACCCGCGCGGAGCGCCCACCACTCACCTGGCCGACCCCGGCGCGATCCTGGCGGTGCCGTACCAGCCCTGACCGGCGCCGGGCCGTGACCTCACGGACGTCGGCCGGAACACGACAAGGAGGAGATCATGAACGAGCGGAACGAGCCCGCGGAGGTTCGCCGGGAACCGGCACACGACCACGACGGGCAAGCCACCTGGCACAGACCCTCCTACCGCGTCATCGAGGCGTCCATGGAGGTGTCGGCCTACTTCCTGGCCGACCGATAAGCCGTCGCCCGCAGACCGGCCGGGCGTCGAGGTGACCGCCGAGGGAACGGTGATCGAGCTGTGCGGGACTTCGAGGCCGAGTTGCGGGCCGTGGTCAGGAGCCGCTACCACGACCTGCACCCCTTCAACCAGCGCATGCACACGGGGCTGCTGTCCCGGCGGGAGTTACGCGGGTGGATACTCAACCGTTTCCACTACCAACGGCACCTGCCGATCAAGGACGCGCTCATCCTGGCCAAGCTGGACCACCCCGACCTGCGCCGCCTGTGGATCCGCCGCATCGTCGACCAGGACGGCGCCTCCGACGGGGAGGGCGGCCTTGAGCGCTGGCTCCGCCTGGGCGAGGCGGCCGGGTGCGGCCGGGAGGAGATGTGGTCCGGCCGGGCGGTCCTGCCGGGGGTCCGGCTGGCCGTGGACGGATACGTGAACCTCTGCCGGCACGGCAGCGCACTGGAGGCCGTGGCGGCCTCCCTCACAGAGCTCCTCGCCCCGGACCTGATGAGGACCCGGATCGCCGCGTTCGAGAAGCACTACCCGTGGATCGGCTCCGACGGGTTGCGGTACTTCCAGGTCCGCGTCGACCAGGGGCGCGAGGACGGCGAACAGGCGCTGCCGCTGGTGTTGTCCTGGGCCCGCGGCCCCACCGAACGGCAGGCGGCGATCAGAGCGCTGGAATACAAGTGCGAGGTGCTGTGGACGCTTCTGAACGCGGTCGAGCGGGCCTACCGATGACCTGGCGTCCGTCGCTGAGCCCGGGTGCGCTGCTACGACACTGCCCGGTACGGCAGGCGGACCTGCTGATCGTGCCCGAACGGATCGTGGTGCTCAACGCCGAGGCGGCCGCCATCGTAGGGCTGTGCGACGGGCGCAACACCGTCGAGGAGATCGCCGCGCGATTCCCCCGCGAGGTCTTCGCCGACGTCACGGAGTTCCTCCGGGACGTACGCGCCCAGGGATGGATCCGGTGAACGGGCCATGGGCCATGCTGGCCGAGGTGACCCACGGCTGCCCGCTGCGCTGCCCGTACTGCTCCAACCCCACCTCCCTGGTGACGAGGTCGGCGGAGCTGGACACCGCCACCTGGGTCCGGGTCTTCGACGAGGCCGCCGCGCTGGGCGTGGTCCACGCCCACCTGTCCGGAGGGGAACCACTGCTCCGTGGCGACCTGGCCGAGATCGCCGCGGCGGCGGCCTCGGCGGGTGTCTACACCCAGCTCGTCACCAGCGGTGTCGGCCTCACCCGGGAGCGGCTGGCCGAACTCGTGCGGGCCGGGGTGCGCGGTGTCCAGCTGTCCACGCAGGCCGCCGACGCGGCGGCCTCCGACCGCGTCGCCGGCCGCCCGTCCTTCGCGGAAAAGCGTCGGGCGGCGGCGCTGATCGTGGAGGCCGATCTGCCACTGGGCCTCAACGTCGTGCTGCACCGGCACAATCTGGACGCCATCGACCAGATCGTGGAGCTGGGCATCGCCTGGGGGGCGCAGCGCGTCGAGCTGGCCAACGTCCAGTTCTACGGCTGGGGCCTGGTCAACCGGCGCGCCCTGATGCCCACGCGAGCCCAGCTCGCCACGGCGAGGGAGAAGGTGGAGCGATGGCGCCGCCGCAGTGACCTTGAGCTGATCTGGGTGGTTCCCGACTACTTCGACGGCACCGCCAAACCCTGCATGGGCGGCTGGGGGACGCTCTCCCTGACCGTCGCACCGGATGGGCGCGCGCTGCCGTGTCCAGCCGCCTACTCCCTCCCCCTACGGCCGCCCAACGTGCGCGAGCACAGCCTGGAGTGGATATGGCGGGAGTCGGAGGCGTTCAACGCCTACCGCGGCACCTCCTGGATGTCCGAACCGTGCTCCGGCTGCCCCCTCAGGCACCGGGATTTCGGAGGCTGCCGCTGCCAGGCGTTCGCCCTGACCGGCGACGCGGGCCGTACCGACCCGGCCTGCTCCCTCTCGCCCGATCACCACATCGTCAGCGACCTCACCACGGACCAGGACGACACGTTCGTCTACCGCTCCCACTCCCGCCGCGCCCGCTGAAACAGCGGCCTCGCCGACCGCCGAACCCGCGAGGCGGCCGATCGGCACGGCGGCACGAGGTCGTCCCTCCCGGCGGCCCGTCGCCACCCCCGCATGGCGCTTCGGCGTTTCTCCAGTTCGGAGAAACGCGACACCGGCAAGGGCCCGGCCGCCGCCGTCCGTGTCCGACCGGAGCGGATGACCCCTGCGCAGGTGCCTGGCGCAAAGTTTGACAAACCTTCCCAAAACCTAATTTAACTATTCAAACTCTGCGATTTCCGTAGGGGCTCTCCTTGGCGGGTTTCCGAGGCTCTTCGGAAAGCAAGTTCTGAGCGGATCCCACCTCTATCCGGAAACAATGCAGATAGCTCACGCTCTCGATGAGCGTCCGATAAAGTGACGCCCAAGGGCAGCTCTTGATCCTCTGAAGACAGCCCTGTTCCCCGGTGCCAGGGATGAGCCCTTCTGCGCGGAACCACTGGCTCGACTCCCCACACACGCGGGGAAGGAACGGCCGTTCGGGCTCGGCCCGGACGACCGCCCACAACCAACAAAAGCCGAAAAAGCAAGTGGCCCTCGCTGCAACGAGGGCCACTCCGCTCCCGCTTGTGTTGGCCAAAGGACGCGACATCCCGCAGACACAGAAAAGAAGCATCTTGAGTCTAGACAACTCGACGGGCCCGAATGACCCGTTGCACGCGCGGACGGCGCTCACCTTGGCCGCTGCGACCGTCATGGCCGCCTGCACCGCCATTTCCTCGTGGTCCATGGTCGACCACGCCCTCGGCGAAACCGACGGACCACTCGCCCCGCTCGTAGCAGGAGGAACAGCCTTCATGAAGTCGATCGACTGGCTCCGCCGCAATTTCCGGTGAGAGTCATCCCGACCTCCCTGGCCCCTTGGGCGAAGGCGGCCAAGGAAGGTCACCACCCTCTTATCTGTCACGCCCTCGACACCGCCGCCGTCGCCGAACGGCTGATCGAGCCCCTCATCGGGCCTCGGTGCCGCAGTGAACTGCGCGCGGCCTTCGAACCGCTCGGAGAGCCGGACACGTGGATCGCCCTGTTGTGCGGCCTTCATGATCTTGGGAAGTTCAGTCCCACCTTCCAGGGGCTCAATGTCGAACTCGCTCTGGAGAGGTTCAACGAGTCCACCGCGGCGGACTTGAAAGAATCCACTGCGGCGGACCTGAAAGCGGTGCGGAAGCGGTCCGGACTGGGCGGGCGCATCGACACCCCGCACGGTCTCGTGACGGCCATGCACATGAAGGACCTCCTGCTCCGCTGGGACGCCTCCATGGACACGGCCGAGACGATCGCCGTCGCCCTCGGTGGACACCACGGCCACTTCCCCAACGGCGCCGCCCTGCGACAGGCACGGCAGGAGGTCAACAACCACGGAGGCCAGACCTGGGAGGGATGGCGTGACGCCTTCGTCCGTGAGGTCGCCGCGGCCCGTGGCCTGCCGGATCCCGCCGGACTGCCGTGGTGGGATGTGCACGTGAGTACGGCGGCGGCGGTCGGGCTCGCCGCCCTGACCACGGTCAGCGACTGGATCGCCTCCGACACCCGCGGCTTCGCCTACGCCGACCCTTCCGACCCGATGACCTACGCAGAGGAGGCCGACCGGCAGGCGGCCGCCGCCGTCGAGGCGCTCGAACTCCGCCCCTGGTCTCCTTCCGCCTCGTTCACCGCGTTGTTCCCGAAGAAGTCGCCACGACCGGTGCAGGCCGTCGTCGAACGACTCACCGCCGACTGCCATGAGCCCAGCCTGGTCATCGTGGAGGCTCCCACCGGTGAGGGAAAGTCCAAGGCCGCCCTCCAGGCCGCCGCGGCCCTCATCGGCAACCTGGACCTGACGGGTGCCTACGTCGCGATGCCGACCCAGGCGACGAGCAACCAGATGCACAGGGAACTGGAAGAGCTCCTGGAGAACCTGGGGGATGACCGGACCAGGGCACGGCTGATCCATTCCAACGCGGGTGAGTATCTGGCCGAGCTGAACCTCACCCCCACCGACGTCGGCCGAGATGACCCGGAGGATTCCGATGTCCAGGCCAAGGAGTGGTTCACCCGTAAGAAGAGCTTGCTGACCCCGCTCGGGGTCGGCACGGTTGACCAGGCGTTGAAGGCCGCCATCCGATCAGGGCATTTCTTCGTACGGCTGACCGCCCTGGCCGGGAAGGTCGTGGTGATCGACGAGGTTCACGCCTACGACGTCTACATGTCCACGCTGCTGGACCGGCTGCTCGCGTGGCTCGGGCGGCTGGGGACGTCGGTGGTGATGCTGTCGGCCACCCTGCCTTCAGAGCGGAGGAGTGAACTGGTCGCGGCTTGGCAGTCAGGTCTGCTGCGCTGCCTGCCCAGGGAGACACCCGGGTTGGAACCGTTCACCGAGTATCCCCGGGTGACGCTGGCGGGGACGGGCAAGCCCGTGGTCGAAGCGGCGGGCCTGTCCGAACTGAACGCCCGACGCAGGCTCCGGTTGACGCACGTCGGAGACGACGACGTGGTCGACTGGGCGCTCGGCCAGGTGACGGACGGCGGCTGTGTGACCGTCATGCACAACCTGGTCCGCAGAGCCGTCGCCACCCACGCGGCTCTTGAGGAGCGGATCGCCAAACTCCCTCCGGAGGAACGTCCCCGGCTGCTCACGATCAACGGCCGGTTGCCTGCGGGCGCGCGCCACGCGGTTGAGACCGAGCTCAAGGCCGCGGTGGGGAAGGACGGGAAACGGCCTCCGAGAATGATCGTGGTCAGTACCAGCGTTCTGGAACAGGGGTTGGACCTTGATTTCGACGCCATGCTGACCGACCTGGCGCCGATCGACAACCTCATCCAGCGGGCCGGACGGGTGCACCGTTTCAGCACGGATCCCTCACGCGGCGAGGCCGTACTGGCGATCACCGGTGTGGACGACACCGACGAGGGACCGCGTTTTCCGCGCTACCTCCACACGGTCTACGCGCCGATGACACTGATGCGCACCTGGGCACTGCTGCGGGAGCGGACCACACTGGACATGTCCGCCGAGGTGTCCTCGCTGGTCGACGCCGTGTACGGCCCGGCGGAGGCGATCGTCTGTCCCACCGGATGGGAGGACTCCTGGCAGGTCGAGGCCGAGAAGCTGGCCGTCCAGTGGAGAAAGAGCGAGCACGACGCCCGGCTGATGTATCTCCCGCACCCCACCACGGTCACCCATCTCGGTGAACTGACCACTCACGGCAAGAGCACACGTCAGACGCGGAAGAGGTGAGACCACGGTGGACCCCCTTCTCACGGTCGACGTCGTGCTGTTCAGAGCGACGCGGAACGGCCGGTTCGTCCCCGTCGGGGCCGACCTTCCGCTCGACCTGACCGACCCCGCCGAACCGACGGAGGACCTCCTGCGCGCGCTGGACGGCGCATCCGTCTCGCTGGCCGCTGGACCTGGCCTTCCCGCCGAGGTCGTACGAGCTGTCGCCGCGACACCCGTGCCGAGGCTCTTCCAGAGCTCTTCCTGGTTGTACCGACACAGAGCCGTGATCCTCACCGACAACAAGTGTGCCGTCGGCGGTCATGTCCTTCACTACACCGACCTGTTCGGTCTGTACGTGACAGAGGTCGAGCCGGAATCCGCCGCCGTCGTGACGGCGAAGGACACCGGTACGAAGTGCCCCGCCATCGCGACGACGTCCTTCGATCTCCTCACCCAGCCCTGGATTCCGGTCGTCGGAGACGACGGGGAGACGAGACAGCTGAGCCTCAGGGACGTCGTCCTGAACGCGCACACGATCCGGCAGATCACCGCCGAGATTCCGACGATGGCCGCGGCACTTCACCGGTTCCTCCTCGCGTTCTTCCACCGCGTGTACGGCCCGGAGAGCGAGGCGGCCTGGCAGGAGCTGTGGACGACGGAGCAGCTTCCCACCGAGGCGTTGGACACCTATCTGCACCGGCATCGTCATAGATTTGACCTGTTTCACCCGGAAGTGCCATTCATGCAGTGCGCGAAGCTGGCGTCTCTGACTCCCGCCACAGCGGCCAAGCTCGTTCCCTACCGAGCGGTCGGCAACAACGTGACGCTCTTCGACCACACCACTGCCGCCGACCGGGTGACGCTCTCCCCACAGGAGGCGGCGCGCTGGTTGGTGACCGTCCAGGCCTTCGACCCCGGAGGCATGAAGACGCCGTACGAGAAGGACAAGTCGTCGGAACGCGCGCCCTGCAACGACTTCGGCGTCGTGGTGGTCGAGGGTGGAAGCCTCAAGGAGACGTTGCTGCTCAACGCCCTCGTCTACTGGCCGGACCACCAGAAACCCATGATGACCGCGCCCGACGACCGGCCGGTGTGGGAGGAGGAGACCGGGCCGTCACCGCGACCGGACAAACGTACGGCGCGCGGCTGGACCGACCTGCTGACCTGGCCGTCACGCCGTGTTCTGCTGTCAGCCACCGGCTCCGGGGAGAACACCCTGGTCGAGGGGGTGGTCATCACCCCCGGGACACGCCTCGACGCGAGTCTGGTCGACGAGGAGTGGATGGCGGCCTTCCGCCGCCCCCGAGACGCCAAGGGGAGGTTCAAGAAGGACGCCCCCGTGCTTCCGGTCAGACTCCATCCGCTGCGCGGCGTGTGGCGGCACAGTGTGGAGCTCCTGATCACCGACGTATGGGAAGAGGGTAAGAACCGGCGGCGTCCGGCCGCCCTCGACCAGATCTCCGAGCTGGCCGAACGTCGGCTCATCCCCCTGAACGCCGTCTACACCCTGCGTGTCTTCGGCCAGCGACTCGACTCCAAGGCGTCGGTGATCGAGGCGTGGATGGAGGAGAGAGTTCCCGCGCCCGTTCCGCTGTTGCGCGCGAAGGACGAGAACCTCGGCGCGATCATCGGCCACGCGATCGCGCTGGCCGACGACGCGGGCTCCGCGCTGCGCTCGTTCCAGGCCGAGTACCGCAAGGAATTCCGTGACACCACGACGCCCGATATCGACCACCAGTACTGGCCACGCCTCTCCCGCCCCTTCGGCGCCTTCCTGGTCGCTCTCGGCGACGCCCGAGACAAAGACCGCTCTGAGCTGCCCGCCATCCAGGCGTGGGCCCGGCAGGTGAAGCGTCTCGCCGCCACGGTCGCGGACCGCTGGGTCACCGGTTCACCGGCGCGGGGACGCGCGATGGTCGCCCTCGGCAAACACCACGGCGTGTTCCACTCACGGCTGGCGGTGTCGGAGCGCACGTTCCACGCCAAGATCTTCGCCTACACCACGGGAAAGGAGGGCACGGATGTCTGACTCACCCCACGATCGACGTCACGTCTACATCAGACATCTCCGCGGCCTGGAGAAGGCACTGCGCTCCGAGAACCGAAGCGCAGCCGCCGAGGCGCGCCGGTCACTCGCCCATCTGCGGTACGGCCTCGTCGAGGATAAACAGCACCAGGCATCCGTGGTCGCGTTCCGGCGCGGCCAGCCCCAGGACTCGGAGGAGGAGAAGATCTGGCTGCTGCTCGGAGGGCTGTTCGCGTTGCACCCGCTGGATTGGGCGAACCCTCCTCGCCCCCGCTCGCTGGGCGCCTGCCTGGGACGGCTGCAGAAGAAGCTGGACAGCCCCAGGGTCGAGCGGCGACTCTCCGCGCTTCTCGCCATGGACCGTGACTCCCTGCCCCACCATCTGCGCCAGACGATCCAGCTGCTGTCCAGCCACGACATCCCCGTGCACTACGAGCAGCTTCTCGACGACCTCGTCGTGCTCCTCGGCAGGAACCATCGTGGCGACCTGGCCAGTGACGTGCGCCTGCGCTGGGCCCGCGAGTACCACATGCCGGTCTCGGCCGAGACGCCCCAGGACTCCCCCGATCTCCCGGAGACAACCGAATGATCATCGAACTGCACCTGCTCCAGTCGTTCCCCGTCAGTAACCTCAACCGGGACGACATCGGCCAGCCCAAGACAGCCACCTTCGGTGGGTACACCCGCGCGCGCGTCTCCAGCCAGAGCATCAAGCGCGCGGCTCGGCTGCTGTTCGAGGAGTACGGCCTGGACAGCTCCGAGGTCGGTGTCCGTACCAAGCGGCTGCTCGACAGTGTGGTCGAGCGTCTGGTCCAGGCTGACCGCGACCAGGAAGAGGCACGGGTGGTCGCCATGGCCGCCATCCAGCAGCTCGGCTTCGGGCTGGACCCGGTCAGGGGGCTCACCCAGTACCTGCTCTATGTCGGCCGGGAGTCGATCGACCAGCTGACGAGCTACTGCCTCAGCGAGTGGGACGCCCTGGAGAAGTTCGCCGCCGCCAGGACCAAGGCCCAGCAGACGAAGGTCAAGCCGGACAAGGCGGCGCAGGCCGAGGTACGCCGGATCCTTGACGCGAGCCGGGCCGCCGACGTCGCGCTGTTCGGGCGGATGATCGCCGACAACAAGGATCTCAACGTCAACGCCGCCGCCCAGGTCGCCCACGCGATCTCGACACATGTCGTCGCCACCGAGTTCGACTTCTACACGGCGGTCGACGACCTGAAGCCCGACGACGAGTCAGGGGCCGACATGCTCGGCACGATCGACTTCAACACCGCCTGCTACTACCGGTACGCCAACGTCGACCTGGCGCAGCTGGCGGAGAACCTCCAGGGCGACGTCGACCTCGCCGAGCGCACCGCGCGTGCCTGGCTGCTGGCGTTCGTCAACGCCGTGCCCGGCGGCAAGCAGAACTCGATGTCGGCGCGGACCATGCCCGACACCCTGCTCGGTGTGGTGCGGGAGCGGGGAGCCTGGAACCTCGCCAACGCCTTCCTCAAGCCGGTCACCGACAACGACCTCATGGACGGCTCGACCAGGCGACTCGTCGGGCACTTCGCCAGGCTCCGTGGTTTCTTCGGCTCCGACGGAATCCGTACGGCGGTCGCGGCATCGGTGTCCGGGGAGATTCCCGAGGTCGAAGGAGTGCTGACCGTGGACAGCCTCGACGCCTTCGCCTCCACCGTGCTCACCGCCGGGGAGTACGGTCGGTGACGCGCGACGACGTGATGTCCCTGGCGCTGTGCTTCGACGCGCCGATGCAGTCGTGGGGAATCAGGTCGCACGGCATCATCCGCGACACCATGCCCGAACCGACGAAGTCGGGGGTCGTGGGCCTGCTGGCCGCCGCGCTGGGCATCGACCGGAACGACGACATGGCCCTGGCCGTGGTCGCCGGGCTCCGCCTGGCCGTACGGGTGGACCGGGAGGGGGTCATGGAGCGGGACTATCACGTCACCCAGAACGTGCCGACCACACAGGGCACCGGGCACCGTACCGTCGTGAGTGAGCGTTACTACCTGGCGGACGCGCTCTTCCTGGTGGTGCTCGAAGGTGGGGAACGGATACTGACCAGGGTGGCCGAGGCGGTGGAACGGCCGCACTGGCGGCTGTCCTTCGGTCGCAAGGCGTATGTCCCCGCCCGCCCGCTCCTTGCTCCCGGGGAGGGACCTGTCGCCCTGGGCGCGGAAGAAGTGCTCAAGAAGTACGGCTGGCTTGAGCCCTCCCCACGAACCCGTGCGTGGATGAAGGGGCAGACGGAGCGCCCAGGGCTGCGCACCATCGTGGAGTGCCCGCCAGGGCTGGCCGGTACGGAGGTCCGTCACGACCAGCCACTCAGCTTCGCCGAGGGCAACAGGCGGTTCGCGTCCCGTGCTGTCCTGATCGGCGAGGTCCCGCTGACCGACGGCATGATCCCTGCGGGAGAAACGCTGTGTTCCTGACCAAACTCACCATCAACCCCCAGTCTTCAGCCTTCCGGCGGGACACCTCGGATGTCCACGACATGCACAGGACGGTGATGTCGGCCTATCCCGAGCTGCCACCGACCACCGTCTACCGCAGCACACACGGTGTTCTCTGGCGTGTCGACGAACTCCCCGGGGGGCGGATCGTCCAGTACGTGCAGAGCCAGACCGCCCCGGACTGGAGTCACCTCTCCGAGGGAGTGTTGCTGAGGCCGGCGGAGGTGCGCCCTCTTCAGCCTCTGCTTGAGTCGATCCGGCCGGGCAGGAAGCTCACGTTCCGGCTGATGGCCAATCCGACCCGCTGTGTCCAGCGCAGACGCATCCCCCTCCGGCAGCCCGCCGAGCAGGTCGAATGGCTGGTCGGCAAGGGCGAGCGGCACGGGTTCGTCGTTCCCGTGAGCCGCCAGGGCACGCCCGACGTGGTTCCCACCCCCGCTCCCAGGCTGGTCGGGAAGAAGCAGAAGGCGCAGCGCATCATCATCGATCCCGTCCGTTACGACGGTCATCTGGTGGTCACCGATCTCGATGCCTTCACCGCCGCGCTGGTCAACGGTGTCGGGCGTGCCAAGGCGTACGGCTGTGGCCTGCTCAGCCTGGCTCCTGCGCGTTCCATCCCCTCCTGAGACCGCGACGTAGGTGATCCAGGCCGGCTCGGATCTGGAAGGCCGTACCGAAGCGACCGGCTGGGGTCAGTCGCCGGTGAATTTTGGGGTTCTGCCCTCCTGGATGGAGGCGAAGCCCTCCCTCAGGTCCTGGGTGCCGAACATCAGTTGGTAGCCGCGGCGTTCCAGGGCTATTCCCGCCTCGAAGGAGGTGTCCAGGCCGAGGCGGACGACCTCCTTGATCTGCCGTACGGCCAGCCTGGGACGGGAGGCGATCAGGGCGGCCAGTTCCACGGCCCGGTCGATGGCGTTTCCGGCGACCACCTCGGAGACGTAGCCGAGCCGGTGGGCGTCGTCGGCGCTCATCGGGGCGCCGGTGAGCAGGGCGTACATCGCGTTCTGCCGTCCGATGGCCCTGGGCAGGCGCTGGGTGGCGCCGCCGCCGGGGACCAGGCCGATGGTGACCTCGGTCTGGGCGAAGCGCGCGTTCTCCGCGGCGATGACGAAGTCGCACTGGAGGATGAACTCGTTGCCGCCGCCGAAGGCGTCGCCGTTCACGGCGGCGATCACCGGCTTGCCGCTGTACCAGAACGCCTGGTGGGTGTAGGCGCGGATCGCGCCGACCACGTCGCGTCCTGCCTGTTCGCCCAGGTCGGCGCCGACGGCGAAGACGGTGTCGCCGCCGGTCAGGACGATGGCGCCGACGTCGTCGTCCTTGTTGAGCTCCTCGACGGCCGCGGCGAGCAGTTCACGTACCTCGGTGTTGAGCGCGTTGCGCACCTCCGGCCGGTTGAGCCGGATGATCGCGACGCCGTCGCGAGGCCTTTCGATCTCGACAACTGCCATGGGTGACTCCTGGCCTTTCCTACGCCCGGCGAGGGCGTCAGTGATGGGACTCGAAGGTGTCCATGTTGGGGTTGTTCCTGAGCTTTCCGAAGATCTCGGAGCCGGTGTTGATCCAGTGCGGCGCCTCGGGCGTTCCGGCCTCTCCGTCGAGGTCGGCGACGCCGATGAAGCAGACCATGAACCAGATCAGTTCGGCGGCGAACATCTCCGGGTGTCGCTGTGGATCGCGTCCGCCGACCCGCCGGGACCACTCGGCCATGGCCGTGTCCAGGTCGATCCGGAAGCCGAGGGTGTCCTCGGGGACGTCGGTGTCGTGGAAGATCACCAGGATCCGGTCCTTGCCGTCCTCGACCGTGTGCCGTACCTCCTCGAAGGTGAAGGCGGGCCAGAAGGGACGGTCGTGGAGGTACTCGTCCTCGGTCGGCGTGTGGGGGGCGCGGCGGTTGGTGCGGTAGCGGTCGCTCAGCAGCGACCACATGCTGTCCCTGATCACCTCGGGCAACGCCCGGTCACCGGTGGATTCGCCGTTCACCGTGCGTACACCTCCTCACTCGTCGTTTCCCCGGCCGGAGGTGCTCCGGCTGAAGGGTCTCCGGCCGACGAACCCCCTGCTGAAGGGGCTTCGGCCAGTTCGGCCTGGATGCGGGCCTTCATCCGCATCACCGCGCGGGGCGCGTTGACGCCCGCCGCGGCGACGATCCGGCCCTCGCGGAGGTAGGTCACGAACGGGTACCCGCCCGCCCCTGCCTCCTCGACGTGGACCTCGTCGTGACCACGGGCGTGGCCGACCATCTGGTACTTGAGGCCGTACTGGTCGGACCAGAAGTAGGGCACGTCCGCGAAGGCGGGCGGCCGCCTGTCCTCCTGGCCGGCCAGCCAGCTCTCCACGGCGTGCCGTGCCTGCGCCGAGGCGTTGCTCCAGTGCTCGACCCGCATCCGGTGCCCGAACAGGGGGTGGCGCCAGTTGGCGACGTCCCCCGCGGCGAGGATGTTGGGCCGCACGGTGCGCAGCGTCTCGTCACAGCCGAGGCCGTCGGACAGGTCGAGGCCGCAGCCGTCCAGCCAGTCGCAGGAGGTCACCGCGCCGAGCCCGAGGACGACCATGTCGGCCGTGCTCTCCCGCCCGTCGTCGTAGGTCAGCGTGACCGGCCCCCGCGGCCCGGCCGACGACAGGGCGGTGACGGTCGTGCCGAGGCGGGTGGTGACGCCGTTGGCGTGGTGCTGTTCCAGGCAGAACCGGCCGAGTTCGGCGCCGAAGACGGCCTCCATGGGCAGTTGTCCCTGCACGATCAGTTCGACCGGCAGTTCGCAGGAGCGCAGGGAGGCGGCCATCTCGCTGCCGACCAGGCCCGCGCCGACGACCACGGTGCGGGGCCGTACGGCCAGCCGTTCCTTGATCCGTTCGGCGTCGGCGAGGGTGCGCAGGCTGTGCACGCCGGGCAGTCCGGCGAACGCCCTGGGCACCCTGGCGTTGGTCCCGGTGCAGACGAACAGGGCGTCGAAGGAGATCCGCTCCTCCCTGGAGGCCCGGGTGACGAGGACCCGGTCGGCGTGCGGGTCGAGCCGCGCGCAGACCGCACCGTCCATGATCCGCGTTCGCGGGCCGTACGGCCGTTGCACGGGCAGCCGGATCGTCTCCGCGGTGACCTTGCCCTGGATGAGTTCCTTGGACAGCGCGGGCCGGGAGTAGGGGGCCGTGCCCTCCTGGCCCCGTACCCAGACGATCCGCCCGGCGAAGCCGCGCCGTTCGAGTTCGGTGACCACGGTGTGACCGGCGAGGGAGCCGCCGGCCACCACGATGGTCTGTGAGGTGTCGCCCACCACGGCCGATCACTCCTCCAGGGACAGGGCGAGGACCGGGCAGGAGGTGACCGACTGCCGGACCTGGGCCTGGACGGCCGGGTCGTCGGGGATCTCGTCCACGATGTGCAGGTTCAGGTCGTCGTCGATGTCGAAGACCTCGGGGGCGATGCCCATGCACACGCCGTTACCGTCGCACAGGGTGCGGTCGACAGAGATTTTCACGGTGTTTCCTCACTCGGGAGTTCAGCGGGTGGCCGAGGGTTCGGGGGCGCCTTCGACCAGGTCCACGTAGTCCTGGTAGCGCTTCAGCAGCCACTGGTTGAACTGCAGGAGCGACTCCTCCTGGAAGGAGTAGCGGCCGGGACGGCGGAAGCGGGAGCGCATGCCCTTCTGCAGGGAGGCGTCCGAGCTGGCGTCCTGCTGGTGGAAGAGGACGAGGCCGTCCTGGGCGATCTTGTAGAGCTGTTCGAACCGCGGATGCTTGGTGGACTCCTCCGGGTAGAGGTGGCCGATGCGCAGGTTCATGTGCTCGGGCCCCGCGGGCAGGACGAGGTAGTAGAACAGGCCCTCCGGCACCGCCCCGAAGCCGAGGTTCGGCGGGATCGAGGCGAAGATGACCTGGTTGCGCTCCTTCTCGCCGAGGGTCGGGATGATCGGCAGCAGCGCCTTGGTGGTCGGGTTGAATCCGGCGTCGGCGTGGTAGAAGCCGGTCGGATGGTAGATCGCGCCCTCGTCGGGGCTGATCTCCACGAAGCTGGTCAGCCTGACGTGCGCGAAGTCGTGCAGCATGCCGTGGAGATAGGCGCTGTGGTACGGCTCGATGCCGTTCTCCAGCTGGGACTTCCAGTTCCAGGGGTTGTCGCGCAGTTCGGCCACCGGCATGCTCACCATGTCGCCGATGTGGTAGTTCTCCAGCTCGGCGGTCAGTTTGGTGAGAGTGGGCGCGAGGGGTTTCGCGTTCGGGTCGAGATTGGTGAAGACGAAGCCGTTCCAGATCTCGACCCGGTGCGAGGGGAGGTAGGCCTCTCCCTTGAGGTTCTTGAGGCCGACGGTGTCGTTCATGGAGGGCGCCGCGATGAGGTTGCCGTCCAGCCCGTAGGTCCAGGCGTGGAAGGGACAGCGGAAGAGCCTGCCGGTGTTCCCCGACCCCTCGCACACCAGGTGGGCCCGGTGCGCGCAGATGGGGCTGAGGACCCGGATCTCCATGTCCTTGCCACGGACCATCATCAGGGGCTCGTCGCCCATGTCGACGCGGACGAAGTCGCCGGGCTTCGGGATCTCGTCGACGCGGCCGAGGCACAGCCACTGCCGCATGAAGATGGCCTCCTGCTCGAAGGCGTAGAACTCCGGATCGACGTAGCACTCCCGGGGGAGGTTCCACCCGGTGGCCATGTCGTGGGAGCCGTCCTCGATGACCTTGAGGATTCGCCGGAGGTTCGCTGAGACGGGCGCCTGACCCATGACGTGGTGCTCCTTAGGTACGTGTGTGCTGACGCCGGGGCGTGGGACTCAGGCCGTGCCCTCCTGGGCTTCGGCGAGTTCGGGTGCCTCGGCGGGTGGTTCTTCCCTGCGGGTCTCCCCGCGGACGAACAGGTGGTTGAAGAGCAGGTTGAGCAGCAGCGCCACCAACACGGTGGCCGTGATCGCGCTGCCGAGGATGAACTGGGTGTCCTGGCTGAACTTCTGGTAGATCGTGGGCACCACGACCGGCAGCATGCCGACGCCGAGTGCCACGGCGACGATGAGCAGGTTCTGGTTGCCCTCGTACTCGACCTTCTGGAGCATCTGGATGCCCACGGCCGCCGTCATCGCGAACATCACCAGGCCGGCGCCGCCGATCACGGGTCCGGGCAGGCTGGCGACGAGTTCGCCGAGCTTGGGAATGGCTCCCATGATCACCAGCAGGATTCCGGTGACCGTGATGACGTAGCGGCTCTTGACCTTGGTGAGGCTGATCAGGCCCACGTTCTGGCCGAAGGTGGAGTCGGGTACGGAGTTCATGAACCCGGCCAGCAGGGAGGACAGGCCGTCGGTGGCCAGGCCCCTGGCCATGTCCCTGTCGGTGACCTTCTTGCCGACGGCGTCCCCGATGGCCAGGACGCAGGCGGTCATCTCGCTGAAGACGACCAGCATGGCCACGCACATCGCGATGATTGGAACGATCCGGAACTCCGGCGCGCCGAACTGCAGCGGGGTGGAGAAGCCGAACCACTTGGCCCCGGCGACGGAGGAGAAGTCCGCCAGGCCCATGAACCAGGAGATCACCGCGCCGATGGCGAGTCCGAAGAGCACGGAGACGTTGCGGACGAACCCGCCGAAGATCCGGTTCACCAGGACGATGATCGCCACGACGCCGAAGGCCAGCAGGATGTACCGCACGCTCGCGTAGTCCGCCGCGGCCGGGTCGGAGCCGATGATGAGGTCCGCGCTCACCTTGATCAGCGACAACCCGATGATCGTGATCACACAGCCGGTGACCAGGGACGGGAAGTACCGCAGCACCTTGGAGAACGGTCTGGCGACCAGGATGCCGAAGACGCCGGCGGCGATCATCGAGCCGTACATGGTCGGCAGGCCGTACTCGGAGCCGATCAGGATCATCGGGGTGAGGAAGGTGAACGAGGCCCCCGCGACCACCGGCATCCGGATGCCGAAGAAGCGGGTCAGGCCGACGCTCTGGATGATGGTCGCGATTCCGGCCACCAGAAGGTCGGCGTTGACGATCAGCGCGATGGTGTGGGTGTCGAGTTTGAGCACCGCTCCGAGCACGAGCGGGACGGCCACGCAGCCCGCGTACATGATCAACATGTGCTGCAGGCCGAAGAAGAACAACTGGGGGATGGGCAGGACTTCGTCTACCGGATGGCGGTCCGAAGCCGTTGACTGGGGTGCGCGGACGGTAGGTGACACGACGGTCTCCTGGGCACTGAGTGGAACGCGCCCTGGTCCCTCCGGCGGCGTCGACGTGGCCATGATCCGGAGCTATGGGCAGACGTGTTCGATGCCCGCCGGAGCGGGAATCCTCGCTGGTCCGACGGCCGGGGTGGCCCGTCAGAGCGCCGTTACAGTGGGTATCCGGTTAGCGGTATATGGAGATTAAGCGCGACCTATACCAGTGTCAACGACTTGTTTTCCTACGGACCACTTCTTAGGATTCTGTATACCGTATCCCTAATCGACCCCTCTGAGCGGAGGCACAGTGCAGCCGACCGCCCGGCGGATAGGCATGATCGCCCCGTCTTCCAACACCGTCGTCGAACCCGTCACCGGCGCCCTGCTGGCCGCGAGGAACGACGTCTCGGTCCACTTCACCCGGATCAGGGTGACGAGCATCAGCCTCGATCCGGCCGACACCCGCCAGTTCGACCAGGACACCTTCACCGACGCCGCCAGACTCCTCGGTGACGCCCGCGTGGACGTCGTCGCCTGGAACGGCACCTCGGGCTCGTGGCTCGGCCCCGGCCGTGACGAACGCCTGTGCCGCGCCATGGAGGAGGTCGCCGGCGTCCCCGCGACCACCTCGACCCTGGCCATGCTCACGGCGCTGCGGGCCTTCGGGTCCGAACGTCCCGGCCTGCTCACGCCGTACACACCGGACGTCGGGGAGGCCATCGCCGTGAACTACGCCGAGCAGGGCCTTCCCGTGCGGGCGGCCCGCCACCTCGGCCGCACCACCAACTACGACTTCGCGCTGATCGGCGACGCCGAGCTCGACGCGGCCTTCGACGGGCTCGCCGCCGCGGGCTGCGACGCGGTCGCGGTGGTGTGCACCAACGTGCGCGCCGCGCACCTGGCCGCCCGCTGGGAGGCCGGGTACGGCGTCCCGGTGGTGGACAGCGTCGCGGCGACCCTGTGGCGGGCCCTCGTCCTGGCCGGGGACACCACTCCGATCACCGGGTACGGCGAGCTGCTCGCCGCCCAGAGATGAGGAAAGTATGGCCAAGGACATAAAGATCCTCGTGGGGGTCGACGTCGACGCGGTCGCCGGCTGGCTCGGCTCCTACGGCGGCGAGGACTCCCCCAACGACATCCAGCGCGGCGTGTTCGCCGGTGAGGTCGGCACCCCACGCCTGCTCCAGCTCTTCGAGCGGTACGGCCTGCGGACGACCTGGTTCATCCCGGGCCACTCCATCGAGACCTTCCCCACCGAGATGGCGGCCGTCGCCGAGGCGGGGCACGAGATCGGGGCGCACGGCTACTCCCATGAGAACCCCATCGACATGACCCCCGACCAGGAGCGGGACGTGCTCGGCCGCTGCGTCGAGCTGGTCGAACGCCTGTGGGGACGGCCCCCGCGCGGCTACGTGGCCCCCTGGTGGGAGATGAGCCCCAACACCGCGGGCCTGCTCAAGGAGTTCGGCTTCTCCTACGACCACTCGCAGAACTACAACGACTTCCACCCCTTCTACGCCCGGGTCGGCGACGAGTGGACGAAGATCGACTACACCGGACGGGCCGCCGACTGGATGAAACCCCTCAAACACGGCACCGAGGTGGACCTCGTCGAGTTCTGCGGCAACTGGTACGTCGACGACCTGCCGCCGATGATGTTCGTCAAGAAGTCCGCCAACAGCCACGGCTTCGTCAGCCCCCGCGACGTCGAGCAGCTGTGGCGCGACCAGTTCGACTGGGTCTACCGTGAGCTGGACTACGCGGTGTTCCCCATGACGCTCCACCCCGACGTCTCCGGACGGCCCCAGGTGCTGATGATGCTGGAACGGCTCTTCGACGACTGGCTCGGCCTTCCCGGGGTCGAGTTCACCACCTTCGACGCGGCGGCCGACGACTTCCGGCGGCGTTATCCTTTCGAGGAGACCGAGCGTCCGGCACCCGTCGGCGACGGTCCCGGGCCGAGACCGAACACCGGGGAGACGACCCTGTGAGCAGGCAGCCGGACGCGCCGGGTTCTTTCGACATCGACGCCGACTACAAGCCGCTCAGGGACCGCGTCCGCGACGAGCTGCGCCAGCGGATCATCGACGACGTCTACCCCGCGGGCACCCGGCTCGTCGAGACCGAGATCGCGGCCCAGCTCGGCGTCTCCAGGCTTCCGGTGCGCGAGGCCATCCGGGCGCTGGAGACCGAGGGGTTCGTCAGGACGGTCCCCCGCAGGGGCGCGGTCGTCGTCGAGCTGTCCGAGCAGGACGTCGAGGAGCTGTTCGACGTCAGGGAGGCCCTTGAGGTCCTGGCCAGCCAGCAGGCGGCGACCCGGGCGACCAAGGCCGAGCTGCGGCGGGTCCGCAACGCCCTGGCCAGGGGCCGCAAGGCCCTCGACGCCGGAGACCGGGTGGCCCTCGGCGAGGCCAACGAGGCCTTCCACGACGAGATCCTGAAGCTGTCCCACAACGTCCTCCTGCAGACCGTGCTCGAACCCCTCCAGGGACGTCTGCACTGGCTGCTGCGCCAGACCGGCGACCCGCACGACCTGTTCGAGGAGCACTCCGCCTGGTTCGAGGCGATCGCCTCCGGCTCCCCCGACCTGGCCGCCGAGCACGCGCGCAGGCACGCCCGGCTGAACCGGGAGATCGTACGCAAGCTCCTGGCCGAGCGGCACCAGGCCCCCTCCGCCTAGGCCTGTTCGAGAAATCCACACAGCGTTTCCCCCCACGGCGAGCGACCCCGCCGTGCCTTCGCCTTCCCACATATCAGGAGCACCGCCATGTCCGATCCGACCCGGGCGACACTCGACGCCCTCAACGGCACCGACGTCCACCTGCGCCGCGTCTGCAAGGCCCGCGACGCCACCGACCAGGTCGGGCCACGACACTTCCTGCACGCGGGACCGCCGATCGCCCTGGCCGACATCCCCGGGCCCATGCGGGGCGGGATCATCGCGGGCCTGCTCCTGGAGAAGGAGGCCGGGTCCGTCGCCGAGGCCGAGGCGATCATCGACCACGGCGAGGTGAGCATCAGCCCCTGCCACGACGCCGGCGCCGTGGGGGCCATGGCCGGGATCGTCACCCCCGGCACCCCCGTCGTGGTCGCCGAGACCGCCGGCGGGCTGCGGACGTTCTCCCCCCTGAACGAGGGCATCGGCGGGGCCATGCGCTACGGGTCGTACGACGAGGTGACGCTGGCGCGGCTGCGCCGGCTCGGCGACGTGCTCGCCCCCGCCCTCGACGAGGCCGTGGCGAACTCCGAGCCGCTCGACCTGATCGCCCTGGTCGCCGAGGGGCTGCGCCGGGGTGACGACTGCCACAACCGGCTGGTGGCCACCAGCGCGGCCCTGCTGGTCACGCTCACCCCCGGCCTGCTGCGCTCCCGCCTCGGCCGGGAGGACCTGGCGGAGGTCGTGGCCTTCGTCGCGGGCAACGGGCACTTCGCGCTGCCCTTCGCGATCTCGGCGGCCAAGGCGGTCACGCTGACCGCGAGCGGCATCGCGGGCAGCCCGATCGTCACGACCATGGCGGGCAACGGGCGGGAGTTCGGCATCCGCGTCAGCGGCCTCGGCGACCGCTGGTTCACCGTGCCCTCGCCGGTCGGCGACCCGGTCCTCGTCGAGGGGGCGACCCTCGACGACGTCACCCCGACCATGGGCGACTCGATGATCGCCGAGACCGCGGGCTTCGGCGCCCTCGCGATGACCGCCGCCCCCGCGATCATGTCCTTCGTCGGCGGCGACATGGCCCTGGCCCAGGGGATCACCCGGCGCATGCGGACCCTGTGCGCCGGGACGAGCGAGCGGTTCCTCATCCCGGCCGAGGACTTCCTGGGCACCCCGCTCGGCATCGACGTGCACCGGGTGCGCGCCCTCGGCGTCGAACCCGTCATCAACAACGGCCTCGCCCACCGAGAGCCGGGACGCGGCCGGGTCGGCGCCGGGATCACCTCGATCCCGATCGAACCGTTCGTCGCGGCCAGCCAGGCGCTCACGGAGGAAACGGAGCGGCGCGGGTGAGCCTCCCTTCCTTCACCTCAGCGGACCTGGAGGCCGTCGCGGGCCGGTGGAACCTCGACCCCGGGCTGGTCGGCAGGCTCGGCCCGGCAATCGACCGGATGCGCGACGCCTACGGCCGCGTCCGGGACCTGGCGGCCGAGGATCGCGCCTCCGAAGCCCCGGAACCGCCGCCCGTCGCGGTCACCCGGGTGCCGCGCGGTCCGGACAACCCGCACGGTGCCTGGCTGTACCGGATCGACGACCCCGAAACGCCGGGAACCGGGCCGCTGGCCGGGCGGACGGTGACCGTCAAGGAGTCCGTCGCGGTGCGCGGGGTGCCGATGACCCTGGGCAGCCGCCTCATGGCCGGGTTCGTCCCCGGCTCGGACTCGGTGGTCGTCGGCCGGATGCGCGACGCCGGGGCGGTCGTCGTCGGCACGTCGGTCTGCGAGGACCTGTGCTACTCCGGGTCGAGCTTCACCAGCGCGCACGGCCCGGTGGGCAACCCCTGGGACCCGAGCCGCTCGGCGGGCGGCTCGTCGAGCGGCGCCGCGGTCCTGGTCGCCACCGGGCAGGCCGACTACGGCGTCGGCACCGACCACGGCGGCTCGGTCCGCAACCCCGCCGCCTGGTGCGGCGTCCTCGGACTCAAGCCGACCTATGGGATCGTCGACTACGACGGCGCCATGCCGACCGAGCGCACACTCGACCACATCGGCGTGCTGACCAGGGATGCCGCCGACCTGGTCGCCTTCCTTGAGGCGGCGGCCGTGCCGGGGCCGTACGCCGAGGGGTATGCCGAAGAGGTGGCCGGGCTGCGGGCCGGGGTCCTCACCGAGGGGTTCGGCTGGCCGGGCCGTTCCGACCCGCGCCTGGACGACGTGGTCCGCGGGGCCGCGCGGGCGCTGGAGAAACTGGGGCTGACCGTGTCAGATGTCTCGGTGCCGTTGCACCGGTACGGCAGGGACATCCACCTGCCCATCTCGATCGAGGGCGGCCTGACCACCGTCTTCGAGTCACGGCTGCAGGGCAACAACCACCAGGGGCCCTACCACCCGAACTTCGGGGAGACCTTCGGCCGGGCCGTCGCCGACCGTCCGGAGGACATCCCGGTCGGCGGGGTGCTGGCGCTCGTCGGCGCCACCCTGCTGCGGGACGCCACCCACGGCAAGGTCATGGCCTACGCCCAGCGGCTGCGCCGGAGGCTGCGCGAGCAGGTGGACCTGGCCCTGCGGGAGGTCGACCTCCTCGTCCTGCCGAGTGTCCCGATGCCGCCGCACCCGCTGCCCGCCGACCCCCGCGAGGCCGTGATCGAGACCGACCTCCCCTTCGAGATGCACGACAACAACTGCGTCTTCAACCTCACCGGGCACCCGGCGCTCAGCGTCCCGTGCGGATTCGTCGACGGGCTGCCGGTCGGCATGCTGCTGGTCGGACGGCCCGGCGCCGACGCCCGCCTGGCCCGGGTCGCGGCCGATTTCGCCGAGCGCGTCTTCCGCTGCCCCGTGCCGCCGCACCACGAAACCATCGGGAGCCAACGATGACCGAGCAGGCACTGAACGTCTTCGGCGAGCCGCTGGAGGCCTGCGGCTTCGACCCGATCACCGGTTACCGCCGCGACGGCCACTGCCACACCGGCCCCGACAACCCCAAGGGGCACACCGTCTGCGCGATCGTCGACGAGGTCTTCATCGCCTTCCAGTCCACGGTGGACAACGACATCGCGACCCCCCGGCCCGACCTGGCCTTCCCCGGGCTGAAACCGGGTGACCACTGGTGCGTGATCGCCGCCAAGTGGTACGAGGCCTACCTGGCGGGCCACGCCTGCCCGGTGAACCTCGCGGCGACCAACGTCAGGGCTCTGGAGGTGATCCCCCGCGAGGTCCTGATGGAGTACGGCGTGGACCTCCGCGCCTCGGACGGACGAACCCCGGACACGCCATGAGCCGCTGGAACGCGCTGCGCGCCTACGCCGCCCTGCCCGCGACCACCGGCCCGTGGTACCTGGCGATCACCCTGCTCGGCCGCATCCCCGCCTCCATGGGCCAGCTCGGCTCGCTGCTGCTGGTCAGCGGGGCGACCGGG
Source organism: Streptosporangium sp. NPDC020145 (assembly GCF_040631275.1). NCBI lineage: Bacteria > Bacillati > Actinomycetota > Actinomycetes > Streptosporangiales > Streptosporangiaceae > Streptosporangium > Streptosporangium sp. NPDC020145. The sequence continues at coordinate 219,840 of NZ_JBEXZT010000011.1, forward strand.
TCGCTGGCACTGGGCGGCGCCACCGCCTCGGCCTTCGCGATCGGGCAGGCCACCGGCGGGCCGCTCATCGGCAGGTCCGCCGACCGGTACGGCCACCGGCCGACCGGGCTGGTCGCCGCGCTGCTGCACGCCGCCGCCCTCGTCCTGCTGGTGATGTGCGTCGAACAGGACGCGCCCACCTGGGCGGCGCTGGCCTCCGCGGTGGTCGCGGGCTCCGCCGTACCGCAGGTGGGGCCGCTGTCCAGGGCCCGCTGGACCGCGTTGGTCCATCGCGGGAAGCTGTCCCTGAACCGCTTCCCCACCGCGATGAGCTTCGAGGGGACGAGCGACGAGTTCGCCTTCGTCCTCGGCCCCGCCCTGGTCGGCATCATCGCGACGGTCACCTCCCCCCGCACGGCGGTGCTCATGGCGGCGGCGCTCACCGCCACGGCCTGTGTGTCCTTCGCCCTGCACCCGACGGCGACCATGGTCACCCGGCACGAGGATCAGGACGGGGCCGCCACGGCTCCGGTGCGGCGCGTCCCGGTGTTCCTGCTCGCCGCCGGGCTGACCGGTCTGGGCTGCTACTTCGGCTCGGTGCAGGCCGGGGTCACCTGGCGCGCGGTCGACGCGGGCTCGGAGGGGGCCGCCGGGCTGATCTACGCGATCCTCGGGCTGAGCAGCGCCCTGGCCGGGGTCTTCGTCCCGATGCTGCCCGCCTCCTTCCCGCTCGCCCGCAGGCTCCAGGCGGGTTTCGCGCTGCTGGCCGTCCTCAGTCTGCCGCTGGCGATCGTCGGCGGGCTGAACATCGGCGGGCTGTGGCCGCTGGGCCTGCTGATCGTGCTGCCCGGTGTCACCATCGCCCCGATCCTCGTCACGGCCTACACCCAGGCCGAGATGACGGTCCCGGTGCAGCGGATCTCGTGGGTCATGACCGTGCTGACCTCCTCCGTCGTCATCGGTTACGCGATCGGCGCCTTCCTGTCCGGCACCCTCGCCGACCGGTACGGCCCGCTGGCGGCCTTCCTGGTCGCGCTGGGCGCGGCCTGCGTCGGCGTCGCGGCCAGCGGCTTCGGCCGACGACGCCTGGCGGCCCTGCGCCCTGGATAGTGCGAGAGGGTTGTCGAGGGCCCTTCGTTCGCCCGGTGCGGTGGTCTCCGTGGTGGTCTGAGATGATCTGTCGCCATGGGGCCGTTCTCGGCGGTGAGGTGGGTACGCGCGACGGGGTTCGCCGTCACCTGCGCCACCCTGGCCGTGCTCGGTCACCTGCTCGGCGGCGGATCCTTCGACCCTGCGGCGGCCGTCGGCGGCGTCCTGCTGCTGGTGCCGGTCGCGCTGGCGCTCACCGGACGTGAGCGGACCTTCGGCGCCATCCTTCCCGCGACCGGCCTGTCGCAGGTCGTCCTGCACGCCCTGCTCTCCTACGGCGAGCCGCAGGCGGCGGTGGCGCACCACACGACGGGCACACCCCCGGGGCAGATGGACCACATGGCCACCTCGGCCCTGGGCATGCCGCTGATGCACCTGGCGAGCGTGGTGGCGACCTCGGTGTGGCTGCGCTGGGCCGAGGAGAACCTGTGCGCCCTGGCCAGGCAGCTGGCCGGGCACGTGCTGCGGCGCCTGCTGGTCCTGCTGATCCTGACGCCCCCGCAACCGTACGGCCCGGTCACCGTCCCGGTGGCCGAGGAGATCGGGGCTCCCCGAGCCCGCACCCTGCTGAGACACGCCCTCGTGCGCAGAGGGCCCCCGGGAGCGCGCGCCGCGTCGGTCGCGGCCCTCTGACATCCGGCGACCGCCCCGGACGGCCCGTCACGGCCGCCCCGCACGGTCCCGCGCGCCGGCGCGCACCCTTTCCGTACGGCTTCCGCGACCTTCCTCTGCGGCTTCCCGTGTTCCTCCGTACGGCCTCCGTGCTTCCGTGAGGTGCCCCGGCGCGCGCTCTCCCCTCGGCAGAAAGCGCGAACACCCATGTCCTTCGACCGTCTCACCAGACCACTGGCCGCCGTACTCGCGACGGCCCTGACCCTCACCGGCTGCGGCGCCCGGGGCGGAGACCCGGCCGCCGCGAAACCCCGGGTCACCGAGGCCCCCGGCCCCACGGAATACCCGTTGACCCTCGACAACTGCGGCATGCGGATCACCTTCCAGGCTCCGCCACGACGCGTGCTGATCCTCAACGGGACGAGCGTCGGCGAGGCGGAGAGCTTCGTCCTGCTCGGCCTGGAGCGGAACGTCCTGGCCAACGCGCAGAGCTACGGCATCTCCGACGACCCGTCGATGGTCGGCAGGGTCAGGGCGCTGCCGACCGGCGGACTGACCATGAACAAGAACTTCGACGTGCCCGCGGAACAGGTGCTCAACCTCAAGCCGGACCTGGTCGTCTCCACCTGGTCCGGCGGGTTCGAGGCCAGGAACGGCTTCGCCACCCGCGAGCAGCTCGCCGCCGCCGGGATCACCTCACTCGTCAACCCGGTCAACTGCGCCATGGGCAAACCCGACGCGACACCGGAGGAGAAACTCGCCTACCGGGGCCAGTCCATCGGCTCCACCTTCGAGTTCATCGGCCTGCTCGGCAGGATCTTCGACGTCCAGGAACGGGCGCGGGACCTGGTCGGACAGCTGCGCTCCCGAGTCGAGGCCGTACGGGCGCGGGTCTCCGGCCGCCCCGCCAGGAAGGTGCTCATCGCCTACCCCGGCATGTCCATGATGAACGCCAACGGCCTGCCCGCCGTGATGACCGGGGGCATCTACGACGACGTGATCAGGGCGGCCGGGGGCGTCAACGTCTTCGCCGGTCAGACCGCCGACATGACGCGCACCCTCAACAGGGAGCAGCTGGCCGTCGCCCCGGTCGACGTCCTGGTCGTCGGCCTGTTCGGCCCCAGGGAGGACGGCGAGCGGGAGGCGGCCAGGCTGTTCGCCGCCTACCCGCAGTGGCCCGCGTCCCGGTCGAGGAGCTACACCGTGGTCTCCGACGGCGCCTACCTCGGCCCGCTCAACGCCTGGGCCGTGGAGAAGATCTCCCGGGTGGTGCATCCCGGTGACTGACCTCGCAACCCCCGCCAAGAGCCGCCCCCACCTGATCTCGGGACCCGCGACCGGGGTGCTGCTCGCCGTACTGGCGGCGGCCCTGGTCGCGGCCCTGGTGCTCGGTGTCTCCGTCGGCTCGGTCACGCTGCCCTTCGGCCAGGTCTGGCAGGTGGTCTGGGCGCATCTGTCCGGCCACGGCGACCAGGCCGACCCGATGCTCGGACAGGTCGTCTGGGAGATCCGTACGCCACGGGCCCTGCTGGCCGCGCTCGCCGGGGCGGGCCTGGCGGTGGCCGGGGTGGCGCTGCAGGCGCTGGTCCGCAACCCGCTCGCCGACCCCTACGTGCTCGGTGTCTCGTCGGCGGCCTCCCTCGGCGCCGTGCTGGTGCCCGCCCTCGGTGGTACGGCGCTGGCCGGGCTGGCCGGTTCGCTCGGCGTCACCGGCGCCGCCTTCGTCGCCGCGATGGCCTCGGCGCTGGTGGTCTACGTGCTGGCCCAGCGATCCGGGCAGCTGCTCGACTCCTGGCTGGTGCTGAGCGGCGTCGCCGTCGGATACCTCTGCACGGCGGCCACCACCTTCGTCCAGCTCCAGCTCAACCCGACGGAGCTGCAGGGGATGATGTTCTGGCTGATGGGCAGCGTCGCCGGGGCCTCCTGGGACGACCTCGGGGTGCCCGCCCTGGTCATCGTGGTCTGCGTAGCGTGGCTGCTGACCCAGGCCCGCGCGCTCAACGCCCTGCTGGCCGGGCAGGACGCCGCCGTCGGCGTGCCGGTTGCCGCGCAGCGCGTCGGACTGCTGCTGGTCGGGTCGCTGCTCACCGCGACCGTGGTCAGCGTGGTCGGCGGCATCGGGTTCGTCGGGCTGATGATCCCGCACGGCACCAGGTTCGTCGTGGGAGCCGACCACCGGCGTGTGCTGCCGACGTCCCTGCTGTCGGGGGCGTTGTTCCTGGTGCTGGTCGATCTGGCGGCCAGGGTCGTCGACCGCCCCAACGAACTGCCCGTCGGCGTGTTCACCACCGGGTTCGGCGTGCCGTTCTTCCTGTGGTTGCTACGCCGCCGTACGAACGGGGGCTCCGATGCGTCTTGACCTGGCCGGGGTCAGCGCGCGCATCGACGCGCGCCCCATCGTCAGCGAGGTCGACCTGACCGCCGAACCCGGGGAGTTCGTCGCGCTGGTCGGCCCGAACGGCAGCGGCAAGCCGACTAGCAACCTGACACATATTTCGCTTAGGTAACGATCCTGTCGGGGATGGCCTTGACCTGGGGTTTCTTGCCGTACCCCTCCCCTCCTGCACATCTTCCCCTAGCCGGTCTTCCCGTCCGCCGTCGTCCCCCTGCGGGAATAAGCGGAGTCGGGGCAGGGGGTCAAGGTGGAGCGCCCTACTGGACGAACGACCTTGACCC
>NZ_JBEXZT010000012.1:0-59571 GCF_040631275.1 Streptosporangium sp. NPDC020145
TCGGTCACATCAAAACGCGCCACGTCCGAGTTCTACCAGCCACGGCCGGCCCGCCACTGGGCCACACCTAGATCCGAACCCCAAACAGCTCCTAGTAGCCGTAGGTGGCCGAGCCCGCCAGGACGCCTATCGCGACCAGCCAGACCACCAGCACGACCAGCCAGCAGGCGACGCCGAAGTAGGACAGGACCAGGCCCGCGATGGCCATGCCCCGCCCCTCCTCGCCGGTGCGCTTGATCTGGCCCAGCGAGATGTGACCGAGCACGATGCCCACGATCGAGGTCACGCCGCAGACGAAGAGCCCGGCGATGCCCATGATGAGAGCGGCGATGGCCATGCCGTTGTTGCCTCGGGGCGGCGGCGCTCCGTAGCCATAGGGATCGTAACCACCGCCGGGCGGCGTGCCGTACCCGCCGGGTGGCCCGTAGCCGCCCTGCGGGGGCCCGTACCCACCGGACTGATTCCCATAGCTCATGAATTACTCCCTCTACACACGTTGCGGCGAAATCCTAGCGAAATCAGATCATCGCGGCGGCGGGCCGCCTAGTCCGTGGGCAAGTTGTGACCGTACGGCGCGGCTCAGCGCCCGTCCCGTCCTGGGTCGGCAGCGGGCTCGGCGGTGGAGTCCGTGGCGGAATCAGTGGGGGAATCAGTGGCGGGGTCGGCTGTCGGGTCGGCGCCGAGGTCGATGGCGTCCCACATGGCCCGGCCGCTGCCCGAGGCTCCGGCGCGCGTGAGGGCCTCGCTCCCCCGAGCCGCGCCCCTGCGCTCGTAGCGCTCCGACATGCCGGGCCAGTTCACGCTCCACAGCGCGGCGACCGCTCCCCCGGCGAGCAGCACCAGGCCGCCCGCCCCGGCGAGCACCGGCCAGAGGAGGTGGCCGGTGGCCCGCGCCGTCTCGGCGGCCGCGGCCATGGGCGCGTGCCCGGCCGCGGCGGCGAGACCGGCGTCGGCTCCGCCGCCGGCTGCCACCGCGACGATCACCCCTGCCCCGCACAGCGCCATCACGACGCCGATGACCCTGCGCCACACGCCTCGCGTCGCGAGCACCGCGACCACCGCGGCCAGCGCCGCCCAGGCCGCGGGCGCCAGGGCGGGGGCGAGTTCGGCGGCGGAGACGGGCACGGCGCGCGTGCCGTACCTCACCGTGACCCAGTCGCGGCCCGCGGCCAGCAGCACCAGGCCCGCGCCCGCCGCGCACGCGGCGACCCAGGTCCACAGCGCCCGGCCCGCTCTCACGCCGGGGTCACCGCCAGCCGGTCGGCGTCGAAACAGGTCCGGTCACCGGTGTGGCAGGCGGCGCCCACCTGGTCGACCTTCAGCAGGATCGTGTCGCCGTCGCAGTCGAGGGCGACGGACCTGACGTGCTGGACGTTGCCCGAGGTCTCGCCCTTGACCCAGTAGGACCGGCGGCTGCGCGACCAGTAGGTGGCACGGCCGGTGGTGAGCGTGCGGTGCAGCGCCTCGTCGTCCATCCAGGCGAGCATGAGCACCTCGCCGGTGTCGTGCTGCTGGACCACGGCGGGCACCAGTCCGTCGGCGGTGCGCTTCAGTCGGGCCGCGATGGCCGGGTCAAGGGGCATGTGGCAATTGTGCCGCACCTGGGCGGAGGTCCCGCGTCCGGCGGTCAGCGGGTGCGGTCGTCGTCGAACAGGTCGGCCGCGTGCACGACGATCCTGGGGTCGGGCCCGCCGACGATCTCGTGATCCTTGTTGGTGTACTCGAACCGGCTCAGGAGGTAGCGCATGGCCTCGACCCTGGCCCGCTTCTTGTCGTTGCTCTTGATCACCGTCCACGGCGCCTCCTCCGTGTCGGTGTGCAGGAACATGTCTTCCTTGGCCTGGGTGTACTCGTCCCACTTGTCCAGCGACTCCAGGTCCATCGGCGACAGCTTCCACTGCCGCACCGGGTCGACCTGGCGGATGATGAAACGGGTGCGCTGCTCGGAGCGGGAGACCGAGAACCAGAACTTCACCAGGTGGATGCCGTCGCGGACGAGCATGCGCTCGAAGGCCGGCGCCTGCTCCATGAACTCCGTGTACTCCCCCGGCGTGGCGAAGCCCATCACGCGCTCGACCCCGGCGCGGTTGTACCAGGAGCGGTCGAAGAAGACCATCTCCCCCGCGGCGGGCAGATGGGAGACGTAGCGCTGGAAGTACCACTGGGTGCTCTCACGCTCGCTCGGCTTCTCCAGGGCGACCACGGTGGCCCCGCGCGGGTTGAGGTGCTCCATGAACCGCTTGATCGTGCCGCCCTTGCCCGCCGCGTCGCGCCCCTCGAACAGGATCAGCAGCCGCCCGCCGGTGTCCTTGATCCAGTACTGCAGTTTGAGGAGCTCGATCTGGAGCAGCCGCTTGGTCCTGTCGTACTCCGAACGGTCCATCCGCTCCGGGTAGGGATACCTCTCCCGCCAGGTGTCCACCGGGGTGCCGTCCAGCCGTACGAGCACGGGGTCGTCATCGTCGTCGTCGAGGACCCGCAGGTTCGGCAGTTCGTCGAGCAGGTCGCTGCGGGACGCGGCGGAGCGCGCGTCGAGCACGGGGTACCTGCTGCCCCGCGCGGGTTCCTCACCCACCAGATCGGTCATGGACGTCCTTCCCGCTTCCCCCCGGCGGGAGCCCGGGGCGGTGGTCCCGCGGCTCCCTTACCTCCATCTCAGCACGTTAATCCCCGACATAAGGACATCAACAGCCCATTTGACGACTTGTAGGCCACTGTTCATCCCTCCTCACTTCCCCCATGACAATAAACCCACTAAACCAGTAGGTCTTGACGGGATTTGGTTCCTGTGTTGGAGTGAGGCCATGCAGGCTGAGCTCCCACCGGCGGTCCGCGGTCACCTCGCGCCGTGCCGCGCGCTGTCCCGTTCCTGTCGCCACTGACCTCGCGCCACCGGCCCCGCCCATCCGGTGCCGCGCGCCACCACGAGCCACCGCGAGCCACCGCGAGCCACCGTGCCGCCGTCCCCGCTCCGGACGCCCCCGCCCAGACGACCTGCCAGAAAGGCCTCAGTCATGCCCGTCGAGTTCCTAGGCATAGGCGCCACGAACGACGGATCGGAGACCAGACCCCGCTCCGGGCCCGTGTTCGACAGACAGTTCACGCTACGGCTGGCGCGGGCCCACCACGAGCACGGCTGGGACCGGATCCTGTTCGCCTACGGCTCGGGCTCGCCGGACCCCGCGCAGGTGGCCGCCCTCGTCGCCGGGCAGGTCGAGGGGATACAGCTCCTGCTCGCCCACCGGCCGAACGTCTCCTACCCGACGTTCGCCCTGAAGACCTTCGCCACACTCGACCAGATCAGCGGCGGCAGACTGACCGTGCACTTCATCACCGGGGGCAACGACCGCGAGCAGGCCCGCGAGGGCGACCGCCTGTCCAAGGACCGGCGTTACGGGCGCACCCGGGAGTACATCCAGATCGTCAAGAAGGGCTGGACGTCCAGGACCCCCTTCTCCCACGAGGGAGAGCACTACCGCTTCGACGACTTCCTGTCCGACGTCTTCCCCGTGCAGCAGCCCCGTCCGCTGGTCTCCTTCGGAGGCTCCTCCCCCGCGGCGTACGCGGCGGGCGGCGCCGAGGCCGACATCTACTGCCTGTGGGGCGAGCCGCTGGCCCAGACCGCCGAGCAGATCGCCGCAGTCAGGAGCGCGGCGCTCGCGTCGGGGCGCAGGGACCTGCCCAGGTTCCAGGTGGCCTTCCGGCCCGTCATCGCGCCGACCGAGGAGAAGGCCTGGGAGAAGGCGGCCCGCACGCTTGAGGCGATCAAGTCGCGTGGTGCCTCCTCCCGACGGCTGCCCGCGGGCCACGCCCCGGAGAACGCGGGCTCACAACGGCTCGTCGCGATCGCCGCCGGGGGCGACAGGTACGACCGCGCGCTGTGGACCCCGACCGCCGCGGCCACCGGCGGGGCGGGCAACTCCACCGCCCTGGTCGGCACCCCGGAGACCGTGGCCCAGGCGCTGCTCGACTACTACGACCTCGGCGTGGAGATCCTGTCCGCGCGCGGCTACGACCTGCTTGAGGACGCCGTCGACTTCGGCCGTCACGTCATCCCCATCGTCCGCGAGGAGGTGGCCAAGCGGGACCGCGAGCGTGAGGCCGCCGAGTCCCGGCAGTACCCGGCGACCAGTCTGGCGGGCCGGTGAGCCGCCCCGCGGTCGAGACCCGGCCGCAGGACGACACGGACGCCGGGACGGCAGGCCCGGACGCCCCGCCCGCGCTGCGGGTCGTCACCACCAGGCATCCCGGCCGGTGGGCGGCGGCGGCCGGGGTCGGCGTGCTGCTCGCCATGGCGGCGAGCGCGCTGATCACCAACCCCGCCTGGGACTGGAACGTCGTCGGGGAGTACCTGTTCGCGCCCTCGGTGCTGCACGCCGTGCTGTTCACACTCCAGCTCACCGTGCTCGGCATCGGCATCGGCTTCCTGCTCGGCACCGTGCTCGCGATCATGCGCCTGTCGAGGAACCCGCTGCTGTCCTCGGTCGCCTGGGGCTATGTCGCGCTGTTCCGGTCGATCCCGCTCATCCTGCAACTGCTGTTCTGGTACAACCTGGCGCTGCTGTACCAGCGGATCTCCTTCGGCGTTCCGTTCGGCCCCTCCTTCTTCGACATCGGGACCATGGACCTGATCAGCCCGGTCACCGCCGCCGTGCTCGGGCTCGGGCTGCACCAGGCCGCCTACTGCTCCGAGATCGTCAGGGCGGGGCTGCTCTCGGTCGACCCGGGCCAGCGCGAGGCCGCCGCCGCATTGGGCATCCCCTGGAGAAGACAGCTGTTCAGGATCGTCCTTCCGCAGGCCATGCGCTCGATCGTGCCCACCGCGGGCAACGAGATCATCGGCCTGGTCAAGGGCACCTCGGTGGTCTACATCATGGCCCTGCCCGAGCTCTTCTACCAGATCCAGGTGATCTACAGCCGCAACGGCAGGGTCATCGCGCTGCTGCTCGTCGCGACCGTCTGGTACCTGATCATCACCTCCGTGCTGTCCGTCGCGCAGTACTACGTCGAACGTCACTACGCCAGGGGTCGCAGATGAGCGCCGTGATGGTCGACCTGCGGGGCGTGCACAAGAGCTTCGGCCCCCTGAAGGTCCTGCGCGGCGTCGACCTGCGGGTCGCCAGGGGCGAGGTCACCGTGATCCTCGGCCCCTCGGGCTCCGGCAAGTCGACCCTGCTGCGCACCGTCAACCACCTGGAGAAGGTGGACAGCGGATCGGTGCGCGTCGACGGTGAGCTGGTCGGCTACCGGCAGTCCGGCGACAGGCTCTACGAACTGCGCGAACGCGAGATCCTGCGGCAGCGGACCCGAATCGGGTTCGTCTTCCAGCACTTCAACCTCTTCCCGCACCTGACCGCGCTGGAGAACGTCGTCGAGGCGCCGCTGTCCGCGCAGCGAAGGCCCAGGGCCGAGGTGCACCGGCTGGCCGTACGGCTGCTCGACCGGGTCGGCCTGGCCGACAAGAAGGACGCCTACCCCGGGCAGCTGTCCGGAGGGCAGCAGCAGCGGGTCGCCATCGCCCGCGCGCTCGCCCTGGAGCCGAAGGTCATCCTCTTCGACGAGCCGACCTCCGCGCTCGACCCCGAACTGGTCGGCGAGGTGCTCGACGTGGTGAAGGACCTCGCCAGGAGCGGCACCACCATGATCGTCGTCACCCACGAGATCGGGTTCGCCCGCGAGGTGGCCGACACCGTCGTCTTCATGGACGACGGACGCGTCGTCGAACAGGGTCCGCCCGCCCAGGTTCTCGACTCCCCCCGGCACGAACGGACCCGTTCCTTCCTCAGCAAGGTCCTCTGATCCGTGACAACCCCTCCCTGCGATTCCCAGAAAAACAGGACTGAAATGTCGTTCCTCTCCAGGCTCAAGCCCGCCCTCCTCACCGCACCGCTTCTGCTCGCCGCCGCCTGCGGCTCGACCGGGACCACCTCCGCCGCCCCCCGGAGCGACGCCAAGCCCGCCGAACAGGCCTCCGCCCCCGCGGAAACCGGTGGCTCGAAGATCAACATCTCTCCGCAGCAGAACCGGATCCGGGCGGAGAAGGTCGACGCGATCGCCGCCCAGGTGCCCGAGGCGATCCGCGCGAAGGGTGAGCTGGTCGTCGGCTTCAGCGGGGAAGGCGCGCCGCCGCTGACCTTCCTCGCCGACGACGACCGCACCGTCATCGGCGTGGAGACCGACATCGCCCACATCGTGGCCGACGTCCTCGGCCTGAAGGCCAGGGAGGAGGTCACCTCCTGGGAGAACCTGTTCCTCTCGGTGAAGTCCGGAAAGTACGACGTGGCCTTCAACAACGTCACGGTGACCGAGGAGCGCAAGGACATCTACGACTTCGCGACCTACCGGGTCGACCAGCTCGCCTGGCAGACGGCGAAGAACAGCCCGATCACCTCGATCAAGCAGCCCTCGGACATCGCCGGGCGCCGGGTCGCGGTCGGCTCGGGCACCAACCAGGAGAAGATCCTGGTCGACTGGGACACGCAGAACCAGAAGGCGGGCCTGAAGCCCGCGCAGATCCAGAACTACCAGAAGTACGTCGACGCCCTGCTGTCCCTGAAGTCGGGCCGCATCGAGGCCTACTTCGGCCCCAACCCCTCCCTCTCCTACCAGGACGCCGTCGGCGGCGACACCAAGATCGTCGGCACCGTCTCGGGCGCGGGCCCCGACCTGCAGGGCCTGATCGCGGCCATGACCAAGAAGGACAACGGCCTCGTCAAACCGCTCAACGCCGCGATCAACGAACTCATCGGGAACGGCAAGTACGGCGAGGTGCTCAAGCGCTGGAACCTCTCCAACGAGGCCATCCCCGAGTCGCTGGTCAACCCGCCCGGCCTGCCCAGGCAGACGGCGAAGTGACGGCCCCGGGCGGCGCGCCGCCGCCCGGGAACCCGTGGTCAGGATCTGGCGGCCGAGACCCAGGAGGCGTGCAGGCCCGCGTAGACGCCGGGCTCGCCGACCAGCTCGGCGTGCGGGCCGCGCTGGACGATGCGGCCCCCGTCGAAGACCAGCACCTCGTCGGCGGCCTCCGCGGTGGACAGGCGGTGGGCGATGGAGACCGCGGTACGGCCCCGCGTCACCCCGTCCAGCGCGCGGGCCAGGCGTACCTCGGTCGCCGGGTCGACGGCGGAGGTGGCCTCGTCGAGCAGCAGCAGGTCGGGGTCGGCCAGGTAGGCGCGGACCAGGGCGACGAGCTGGCGCTCTCCTGCGGACAGGGACTCCCCCCGCTGACCGACCGGGGTGGCCAGGCCCTCGGGCAGTCCTTCGAGCCAGTCGGCCAGCCCCAGCTCGGTCAGGGCGAGCAGGATCTCCTCGCTCGTCGCCGAGGGACGGCCGAAGCGGATGTTCTCCTCCAGGGTGCCGTCGAACAGGAAGCCGTCCTGCGGCACCATGACGATGCGCTCGCGCAGCGAGGAGAAACGGACCCCGCGCAGGTCGTGCCCGTCGACGGTGACCCGGCCCGTGACCGGGTCCATCAGGCGGGTCAGCAGCTTGGCGAAGGTCGTCTTGCCCGAACCGGTCTCCCCCACGACCGCGATCCGCGAGCGCGGCGGGATGTCCACCGTGACGCCGGTCAGCACCGGCGCGCCACCCGGGTAGGAGAAGCCGACCTCCTCGAAGGACACGGAGATGGGGCCTCGCGGCAGCTCGACGCCGTCCTCGCCGGGGTCGGCGACGTCCGGCGGCGTGTCGAGCACGCCGAGGATGCGGCGCCAGCCGGCGATGGCGTTCTGCGCCTCGTTGAGCATCTCGGTCGCGGTCTGCAACGGCGAGACGAACAGCGTGATCAGGAACAGGAAGGCGATCAGGCGCCCCGCGGTGATGTCGCCGGCGACGCCCAGCCGTACGCCGATCAGCACGACCGCGGTCGTCGCCAGCGCCGCGACGATCTCCGTCACCGGGAAGACCGTGGCGACGATGCGCTGGGTGCGGGCCTGCGCGGCCTTGTTCGCCTCGATGGTCACATCCAGCCGCTCGGCGGTGCGGGCCTCCGAGCCGTGGGCCCTGATCACCGCCGCCCCGACGACCGACTCGCCGACCGCGGCGAGCATGTCGCCCGCGCGCTCACGCACCTGCGTGTAGGCGCCGGAGAGCCACCGCTGGAAGCGCGGCAGCACGATCATGAGCGGCAGGAAGCACAGCCAGACCGTCAGGGCGAGCTGCCAGGAGTAGACGAACATCAGCACGGTCGCGACGAGGAGCTGGCCCAGGGCGATGATGATCATCAGCCCGCCCCACTGCATGAAGACGCTGATCTGGTCCACGTCCCCGGTGACCCTGGAGACCAGGGCGCCACGCCGCTCGGAGTTCTGGGTGAGCACCGACAGGTCGTGCACGTGCCGGAAGCCGCGTGTCCTGAGGGTCGCGAGGGAGGCCTCGGTCGCCTGGTACAGACGTACGTTCATCAGGTAGGCGCACAGCGCGGTGAGCACGACGGCCGCCGCGCACAGCAGCACGGCGCCGCGGATGTAGGGCAGGTCGGGGACCGCGCCCTTCAGTCCCGTGTCGATGGTCTGCTGGACGGCGATCGGGACGATGACCTTGCCGATCGTCGCCAGCACGGCGAGCGCGAGCGTCCCGGCGATCCCCTTGCGGAACTCCGGTGTCAGCGACAGGCCGTGCCGTACGGTGGCCAGCGCCGACCTTTCGACGCCGTGGAGCGAACTCACGCGCTGACCTCTTCCTCTTTCTCGGCTTCCTCGGCGTCGAGCGCCTCGCGCTCGGCCTCCTCGCGTTCGTAGGCGGTGACCAGGTTGCGGTACCCCTCGCACCTCGGCAGCAGCAGCTCGTGCGGGCCCTGGTCGGTCACCCTGCCGTGTTCGAGGTAGACGACCTCGTCGGCCAGGGCGATGGTGGCCATCCGGTAGGCGACGACGACCACGGTCGATGCCTGGGCGGTGTCCCGCAGGCCCTGCAGGATCTTGGCCTCGACCTGGGGGTCGACGCTGGAGGTCGCGTCGTCCAGGACGAGCAGCCTGGGGCGGCGGACCAGCGCGCGGGCCAGGGCCAGGCGCTGGCGCTGGCCCCCGGACAGGGAGGTGCCCCGCTCGCCGACCCTGGTGTCGAGCCCTCCGGGCAGGGCGCTGACGAAGCCGTCGGCCTGGGCCAGGCGCAGCGCCGCCCAGACCTCCTCGTCTCCCACGGGCAGGCCGAGGGTGACGTTGCCCCGCACGGTGTCGTCGAACAGGAAGGTCTGCTGCGGTACCAGTGCCACCGCCTCGCTGACCCCGCCGCGGGCCACCTCGCGCAGGTCGACCCCGTCGATGAGAACGGCCCCCCGCGCCGGGTCGACCAGGCGGACGAAGGTCTGGGCGAGCGTGGACTTGCCCGAGCCGGTCGGCCCGACCAGCGCCACCGTACGGCCGGGCGGGACGTCGAGGTCGACCTCGTGCAGCACCGCGGAGTCCCCGTAGGAGTAGCCGAGGCCCTGTACCCGCAAACCCGCGGGCTTCTCCCCGGTCAGGGTCGCCGAGCCGTACTCCATGGAGCCGGTCGTGTCGAGCACGGCCCGCACCCGCTCGTAGCCGACGACGGCGCGGGGCAGCTCGGCCAGGACCCAGCCGAGGGCGCGGATGGGGAAGGCGAGCAGGGTGAACAGGTAGGCGACCTGGACCAGCACGCCGGGGGTGATCGCCCCGCTCTCCAGGCGTCCCGCGCCGACCAGCAGCACGGCGAGCACGCCCAGGATCGGCAGCGCCTCAAGAAGGGGGTCGAACAGGCCTCGCACCCGGCCGACGGCGATGTTGGCGTCGCGCAGTTCCTCGGCTCCGGCGCGGAACCTGGCGGTCTCCTCGTCCTCACGGCCGAGGGTCTTGACGACCAGGGCTCCGTCGAAGCTCTCGTGCGCGACCTCGCTCACCTCGGCGCGCAGCTGCTGGGCCCTGGTGGCCAGTGGGCTGAGCCTGCGCTGGTAGACGAAGTTGAGCACGGCGATGGCCGGGAAGATCAGGAACCCGACCAGGGCGAGGACCGGGTCGGTGGCCACCAGCGCCACGGCCGCGGTGACCAGCATGACGACCACGCCGACGGCCATCGGCAACGGGGCGAGCGGCGCCCAGGCCGCCTCGGCGTCGGCGCTGGCGTTGGACAGCAGCTGGCCGGTCGGGTGCTTGTGGTGCCAGGCCAGGGGGAGCCTGAGGTACTGGCGGGTGACCTCCCTGCGGGAGCGCGCCTGCATCCGGTACTGCATGACGCCCGCGAAGTAGCGCCGTCCCGCGACGCCCGTCGCCTTGAGCAGCGCGACACCGAGGATGAGGAGGACGGCGGTGGTGAGCGCGCCGTCCGCGACCCGGCCCTCGGCGAGGGAGGGAAGCACGAGGTTCTGGGTGGCCCACCCGAGAGCCCACGCGGAGGCGACCGTCATGACACCGTAGACGGCGCTTGACAGGACCGCGACGGCGAAGACCCCTCTCTCGGACCGGATGGCCACCCCCAGGACGCGGAACCCTTGACGCATGACGGCGGAGGTCACCTTGCTCGCCACTCGGGGGGTGTCCTTTCGTTGAAGTTGTCACTACTTATGTGACTATCACTCTCAATCAAGCACTTATTCCCCCACGCCCATGGATCAACTGCTTTCGTAGCATCAGTGACACCTCTCGGGCGTGGAGGCCATGAGGTTCACCCGCTTCCGGCCCCGACTTCACCAAGTGCCGGACATGTCACGCTTTGTTATGATGTGGCGTTGTTAGGATCGCCGGATGACGCATGCCAGCGCCGAACGCGCCGCGCTCGCCGACCTGCTCGACCGGCTCGGCCAGGACGCCCCGACCCTCTGCGAGGGCTGGACGACCTTCGACCTCGCCGCCCATCTTGTGCTGCGGGAGAGGCGCCCGGACGCCGCGGGCGGCATCGCGCTCGCCCCGCTGGCCCGCCGCACCGCCTCGGTCCAGGAGTCCCTGAAGGCCAGGTACGGCTACGCGGGCCTGACCCGGCTCGTCCGCACCGGCCCCGGAGGCGTCTACCGCCTGGTTCCCCGGCTGGACGAACTGGTCAACCCCCTCGAATTCTTCGTCCACCACGAGGACGTCCGGCGCGCCCGTCCAGACTGGGAGCCACGCGAGCTTCCCCCCGGTCTCGACGAGGTCCTCTGGAGGCGGCTGCGGATCGTGGGACGCCTGCAACTGCGCAGGTCCCCGGTCGGCGTGGTGCTGCACCGCACCGGCGGCGGCGTCGTCCTCGGCGGCGGCCGGGGAGGTCCCCGGGTCGAGGTGCGGGGCACCGCGGGTGAGCTGACGCTGTTCTGCCTCGGCCGTCAGCGGCACGCCAGGGTCGAGACGATCGGCGGCGACGAGGCCGTCTCCCGGCTGCTGGGCGCGCCGCTGGACCTGTGACCGGCACCGGCGTGAACGCCGGTCAGCCGCACAGGCGCAGCAGCGGGCGATGCGGGTCGGAGTAGTGGTCCAGGACCCCGTCGCAGAAGCCCGCGTACGTCTCCATGAACAGGTGCGCCTTGGCCTGCCAGCTCTGCTCCGTCCCCTCGTCGATCCCGGGCATCCGGGCGAACAGCGCGCGGCTGAGCGCCCCGTGACGACGGGCCGCCCCGGCCCTGGCGTGCGCGCGCATCGGTTCGACGAAGCCGGGGGTCAGCCCCACCCGGTCGCAGGCGGCCAGGAAGGGACAGCGGGCGGCGGGCCCCTCGTCCTCCGCTTCGAGACGCTCCTCGATGACGCCGATCGTGGCGACGAAGAACAGCGGGTCGGTCCGCGCCCACCAGGACAGCATCTTGATCAGGGCGGCGGTCGTCGGCAGCGGACGGGCGCGCAGCAGGTCGCCGCGCGTGGCGCCGAGGGACCTGAAGGCGTGGACCGCGACGTCGTCGTGACGCCTTCCCCTGCGGTCGAAGTCGTCGAGCGCCCCCCTGAGGTCGGCGTTCTCCGCCAGAGCCCGTACGGCTGAGCCGAGCTCGCTCTCCCTGGAGAGCAGGAACCAGTTCTCCAGCCCGAAGCCGAAGAAGACGTTGGGGTGCAACCGCTGCGGGCGCTCCAGGATGCGCCTCCAGAACGGGCCGGTGAGGACCAGGTCCTCAAGGAGGTGGTTGAGGAGGCCCTCAAGACGGGCCAGGGCGGCCGTACCCGGGGAGAAGGCCGGCACGGCGGCGCCCTCGTCGATCAGCCCCTGCACCACGGCGGGCTCGACGACCTCGCGTACCGCCTCACCGTCGAGGCCGGTCTCGCGTTCCAGGTCCTCGATGGTCCTGCTGCCGTCGAGACGCCTGAGCAGGTCGAGAAAATCGTCCCTGCTCATGCCCTCCGGGACTTCGACCTCCAGAACCCCCGAGGGGGTATGCAATTCCGCCTCACCCTTCTCACCGATGCGAAGGGAGGCTCGCAGACAAGGCTTTACCGGGAGGAAGTTCACAGCCAATGTCAATGTCCTTTGATGTCGGAGAACGCCCGAAGCGAGATGACACACGGGAGGAAGGCCCGTATCAAGGACACCGACCCCCCTGGTCGGTCATGACCGGTCACATCATCGGTGAGCGGCAGAAACAGCGGTCACCCCGACACAACGCCTGACCCGCACGGCACACCCCCTCAACTCCCCGTTGATCACAAAAAGCTACCCCGTCGTACATACTGACCGATTTACCAAGATGACCTGATCAGTGTCAGACATTAAAGCCGCCACATACGCCCGTCAACCCTGACATACTCAGTTGACATGAATCTGCTTTTTCAGTTGATGTCTCTATGAGACTTACTTGAAGTGATTTTTCGTACTAAGACACCACACAGCGGGCGTTGCCCAAGTCCGCCACGCCCGGGACACTCAGGCCTCCGGCCCACCGCAGATCTCCCCTTCGGGAGCAGGCCCCTCGAAGGCGCCCCCCTGCCGCCGGACGTCCTCCCAGTCCACGTTCTCCCACTGTGCGACCTTCCAGTCGTCGCCGAACAGACGGGCCGAGACGTTGGCCTGCGCGACCCGGCGCAGCGCCGCGACCAGCGCGTCCCCGAGCGAGGTCCCGACAACGACGATCTCGATCATGCGTTCCAGGTTCGGCTCCTCGGCCATGCCCGCGACGTCGGCCCTGGCGATCGTGCCCGCCGCCTCCGCGTAGTCGTCGAGCCGGTCGAGGATGCCGTCGTAGCCGAGCCCGCGCAGGGTCAGCAGCACCCCGGCCACGCTCCGCATCGGAGAACTGTCCGGGTGATGCCGCCAGCCGTGCCGGGCGATCAGTTCCTCGGCCTCGCGCATCGCCGCGGCCCATTCCTCCCCCTCCCCCGGCTCGCGCTTGGGCGTGATGCTCGTCTGGGCGTGACCGAGACGGTCGTGCAGACCGTGCGAGGGGTCGTCGAGATGACCGAGCACGTCGCGAATCTCAGCGATCGACAGACCGGCGTAGTCGGCCATGGCCCGTACCAGCTTGATCCGCCGCACGTGCTCCTGGCCGTATTTCGCCTGGTTAGGACTTGTTCGCTCCCCGCTGGGGAGCAGCCCCTCCCGCAGGTAGAACTTGATCATCGGGACCGAGACACCCGTCGCCCGACTCAGGTCCGCCATCCGCACCGCAACTGCCTCCTCTTGTGATCGCACCTGAGTTTAGCTATAGATAACGGATAAATCCGTTATCTATTGAAGGATCTTCTGGATGACCCGCTGGCATCGCCCGCTCCTCCTCATGTCCGCGATCATGGCCGTCCTGTCCGTGATCTCCCTCTTCGGTGTCCTCCTCGACCACCGCACCCTGGACGGCCTGCCCATCTGGCTCAAGCCCCTGAAGTTCACCCTCTCCTTCGTCGCCTACGGGCTGACCTGGGCCTGGCTGCTGTCCCTGAGGCGTACGGCGCAGCGCGCGAGCCGGCTGTTGGGCAACGTGATGGCGATCGCGTGCGTCGTCGAGATCACGGTGATCATCAGCCAGGTCATCCGGGGGCGGCGCAGCCACTTCAACTTCTCCACCGCGCTGGACTCCTCCCTGTACGCCCTGATGGGCACGACCGTCATGCTCCTCATGCTGGTCAACCTGGCCGCGGCCTTCCTGGTGCTGCGTGAGCGCCAGGCGACCCCGGCCGACACCTGGGCGATCCGCGTCGGGCTCGTCGTCTCGGCCGCCGGTCTCGGCGTGGCCGTCCTGATGCTCCCGCCGACCTCCGCCCAGCTCGCGGACGTCACCACCACGGTCCTCGGCGCGCACGGCGTCGGCGTCCCCGACGGCGGTCCCGGCCTGTCCCTGCTCGGCTGGAGCACCACCGGCGGCGACCTGCGCGTGCCGCACTTCTTCGGCATGCACGCCCTGCAGGCCCTGCCGCTGGTGGCCCTGCTCACCCGGGGAATCCGCGACCAGGCCGTCCGGCTGCGCCTGGTCCTGACCGCCGGAGCCTCCTACACCGGCCTGGTGGCGCTGGTGACCTGGCAGGCACTGCGCGGCCAGCCCCTGGTACGGCCCGACGCCCTCACCCTGGGCGTGGCGGGCCTGCTGCTGGCCGGTACGGCGATCGCCGTACCCCTGTGCCTGCTGCCGCTGCGTGGCGGCCGTGTGAGCCCCGCCGCGACCACGCCCGCCCCCGCCCTCGAACCCGCCGAGTCCGCGGACGACGCGCGGGAGGCCGCCGCGGTCGAGGCGTAGGGCTGCCAGGGGTCTTCAGGGGCCTCAGCACGAGGGAGAGGTTCCACGGCCGGCGCGAGGGGCCGGTTCGCTGGTCACACCCCCTGCCCGGGTGTCAACGATCTTCACGGCGCCCTAACGCTAGCGGTATATCTGGCATTCGGGATTGGACAGAACCGCTTCGCCACCGCACCATTGCGGAGGTGACTCATGCCAATCTCACGATCTGGCCATGGATTCCCACCGCTCAACAGGTATGATCATCAAAATCCGGGAGCCACCCGGGCCGAAGATGCCAAAGATCATTAAAATCCGGGTATAACGGCTGGGACTGGAGCAGCAGGAGGCCCCCCATGCAGGTCAAGAAGGTCGCCACCTATGTAGCGGTGGCGTTCGTGGCCTTTTATCTGTTCACCAGGCCCGCCGATGCGGCGAACGCGGTGAACGGAGTCTTCGACGGGATCGTGAGGGCGGCGGACCAACTGTCGCTGTTCTTCACACGTGTGTTGAGCTGACCGACGGTGGGGGTTTGCCCCACCCCTGACCTGTTTCTCCGGCGTTTCCGCATTCCGTACGCGGGACCGCGTACCCCGTGACGCCACGTCGCCACGCGATGTGCTTCCACCGTTCTCCGAGACGTGTTACGCAGGAAGCATGGCAGAGCGCTACAGCGTCACCGGGGTTCATCCTCTCGATCCCGAAGAGCGGCGCGTCCTCGAACGCGTCGAGACGGAGGGCATCGAGCTGGTCCGTTTCCTGTACGCCGACCACGGCGGTGTGATCCGCGGCAAGGCCGCCTCACGCTCCCGGCTGGCGGAACGGCTCGGCTCCGGCATCGGGCACACCGTGGCGATGATGGCGATGAACATGCTCGACCAGCTTCAGGAGGTCGAGGGACTCGGCCCGGTCGGTGAGGTCCGTCTCGTTCCGGATCCGTCCACCTTCGTCGCCCTTCCCCACGCCCCCGGCGCCGCGGCCATGCTCGCGGACCTGTGCGAGATCGACGGCTCCCCGTGGGCGGCGTGCCCGCGCACCTTCCTCCGCGAGGCCGTGGCCGCCCTGTCCGAGGAGAGGCTCGTCGCGGTCGCCGCCTTCGAACCCGAGTTCACCCTGGGCCGCCGTGTCCCCGGCACGGACGGGGAACCGGACAGGCTCCTTCCTCTCGACGACAGCCTCTGCTACGCCACGTCCGGTTTCGACCAGGCCCACGACTACGCCATGCGCCTGATCCGCGCCCTGCAGGCGCAGGGCCTGCGGGTCGAGCACTACCATCCCGAGCTCGGCCACGGTCAGCAGGAGCTGTCCGTCCGCCACGCCCCGGCCATGCGCGCCGCCGACAACCAGGTCATCTACCGGGAGACCGTGCGCGGCGTCGCCTTCGGCATGTCGCTGTGGGCCTCCCTCGCCCCCAAGCCGATCGCCGACCAGGCCGGGAACGGGGCGCACCTGCACCTCTCCCTGTGGGACCCCGAACTGCGCTCCAACGTCTTCAGCGACCCCGCCGACCGGTACGGCGTGTCGGCGACCGCCTACCGGTTCATCGGCGGCCTCATCGCGCACCTTCCCGCGCTCACCGCGCTGACCTGCGGCTCGGTGAACAGCTTCCGGCGGCTGGCCCCGAGGATGTGGTCGAGCGCCTACGCCTGCTACGGCATGGACAACCGGGAGGCCGCGGTGCGGATCTGCTCCCCCATGCGAGGGGCGGCCGAGGCGTCGGCCAATCTGGAGATCAAGCCCTCCGACTCCTCCGCCAACCCCTACCTGTCCCTCGGCGCCGTCATCCACGCGGGCCTGGACGGCATCCGCAGGGGGCTCGACCCCGGCGAGGCCGTCGACGTGGACCCCGCCACCCTCCCCGAGGGGAGCGTGCCCCGCCTGCCCCGGTCGCTGGATGAGGCCCTGGACGCCCTGGAGGCCGACGATCTGCTGATGAACGCCCTCGGCCCGCTCCGCTCCTCCGCCTACCTGGCCGTCAAACGCTCCGAGGCCCGCGCCTTCGCGGCCGAGGACGTCTCCTACGAGCTGTTCAACCACTTCCGCGTCTTCTGAGGTCACCGGGTACGGTGTGGCTCACGCAGCACGAGGAGGGCGACGACGAGGGCCGTGGCGAGGAGTCCCGTGCCGACGGTGAAGGCCAGGCGGTAGCCGCCGGTCAGCGCCTCGGCCTGGCTTGCGCCGCCGGCGAGCAGGTCCCCGGTGCGGGAGGCCGCCAGGGTCGACAGCACCGCGACGCCCAGGGCCATGCCGATCTGCTGCGTGGTGTTGAACACCCCGGATGCCAGTCCGGCGTCCTCCTCCCCGGCGCCCGACATGCCGAGCGTGGTCAGCGCGGGGAGCGCGAGACCGAAGCCCGCCGCCAGCAGCATCACCGGAAGCAGGTCGGTGACGTAGTCGGCGCGCACCGGAAGCCGGGTGAGCAGCCCGAGGAGCGCGACCAGGAGCACCAGCCCCGCCAGCAGCACCCTGCGCTCCCCGAAGCGGACGTTGAGCCTGGCGGAGACCCCCAGGGAGACCACGCCGATGACCACGGCCGCGGGGAGCATCGCGAAGCCGGTCTGGGCGGCGCCGTACCCGAGGACCCGCTGGAGATACAGGGCCAGGAGGAACTGGAAGGCGAACAGCGCGGCGACCATCAGGATCTGGACCAGGTTGGCCCCGGAGACACCGCGTGACCTGAAGATCCGCAGCGGCATGAGCGGGGCCTTAGCGGTGGCCTGGCGGACGACGAACCCGGCGAGCAGAGCGAGGGTGAGGGCGCCGAGGCCGAGGGTGCGCGCCGAGAGCCAGCCGTGCTCCTCGACCCCGACCACGGTGTAGATGCCGAGCATCAGGCCGCCGGTGACCAGAAGGGCGCCGGGCACGTCGGCTCCCGCGGAGAGGCCGGGTCCCCGGTCCGCGGGCAGTACGGACGCCGCGACCGCGAGCGCCGCGATCCCGATCGGCAGGTTGATGAAGAAGATCCAGTGCCAGGTGAGGGCGTCGGTGAGGAGGCCGCCGAGCACCGATCCCAGGGTGGCGCCTCCCGCGCCGGTGAAGCTGAAGACGGCGATCGCCCTGGCGCGCTCCCCGGGGTCGGGGAACAGCGTCACCAGGATGCCCAGGCCGACCGCCGAGGCCGCGGCGCTGCCGACCCCCTGCAGGAAGCGGGCCACGATCAGCAGTTCGGCGCCGGTGGACACCCCCGCCAGCAGCGAGGAGGCGACGAACACCACGGTGCCCGCGAGGAAGACGCGTTTGCGGCCGATCAGGTCACCGAGTCGTCCGGCCAGCAGAAGCAGGCTGCCGAACGCGATCAGGTAGGCGTTGACCACCCAGCTCAGTCCGGCCGGGGAGAAGCCCAGGTCGTTCTGGATGGCCGGCATCGCCACGGTCACGATGCTGCCGTCGAGGACGGTCATCAGCAGGCTTGTGGCGATCGCTCCGAGGGCGATCCAGCGTGACCCGGTTGCCGGAGGGGCGGAGGTGACGGACATGGGTTCTCTCCTGTCGAATGAGGACGACAAGAGAGACCGTAGCAGATTGTTTTGTAATAGACGATTTTCTTCGGATCTAAGTTGTCCGCTGCCGGGCGCGCCGTACCGGCTGGGGGTTCTCCACGGGGGTGGCCAGATGGCCGGTCACCAGACGGCCGAGGGCCCGCAGGAGAATCTCCCGTTCCTCGTCGGGGATCGTGGCGAGGGCCTCCCGGTGCACACGGTCGACGATCTGCTGGCTCCGCTCGGCGATCCGCGCGCCCTCCTCGGTGACCGCGATGATCCGGGCCCGCCGGTCGGTGCCGGACGGGCGGCGCTCGGCGAGACCGGCCCGTTCCAGGGCGTCGACCGTCACCACCATCGTGGTCTTGTCCATGTCACCGATCTCGGCGAGCTGGATCTGGGTGCGCTCCTCCTCAAGGGCGTGCACCAGCACACAGTGCATGCGGGCCGTGAGCCCGATCTCGGCGAGCGCGGCCGACATCCGGGTCCGCAGGACATGGCCGGTGTGGTCCAGCAGGAACGACAGGTCGGGCGCTGTGCTGGTCGGTGCCATGGCGGTCATGCCCACCAGCATAGTCACCGGTTCCGTAGTGGATCGTCCGGTGAGAATCCATCACGGCGGTAGGAGCCCACCGGTTCTCCGACGGCCTCCTCACGCCGAACTGCGGCCCGGTGAACGGCTTCCGGCGCCGAGGAGGTGGTCGAGGCCCACACCTGCCACGGCCGTCACGTGCTCCGGGATCCGCGCCCCCGCGGACCGTCGGTCGTGTCCGCCGGAAGTGGAGCCGTCCGCCTGGATCCCCGGCCGTCCCAGCGGGTGACCCGGGTTCGGACGGCCACCTCAACCGATCCTCAACGCGTTCTCAACATCTTCCGTCCTATGTTCCGACCCAGGAAGACGACGTTCCCCCTGGGACAACGATTGGAAAGGGCGACATGATGAGAAATCTTTCCGCCACCATCGCCGCCGGCGTACTCGCCGCGGGTCTCCTCGTTCCTGGGGCGGCCCACGCGGCCGCCCCCGGAACCGCGCTCGCGCCGGCCGCGGCCTCCCTCCCCTCGGCCGGTGAGGCGGTCCACGCTTCGGCGCAGGCGCGCTGGTCCACCCTCTGGAGCGGCAGAGCGAACACCAAGAAGCTGCAGAGCCCCTCCCGGAACACCCGCGCCAAGGTGCTGCAGATCGTCGTCCAGTGCTGGAACGGCGGCGACGGCACGCGTGCCAAGGCCTACATCCAGCGCAGGTACGCGGGCCTCTGGATAACGGCAGGCGGATCAAGCAGCGGTTACTGCGTCGGGGGGAAGATGTACCACCGCATCCGCAACGTACCGGCCGGCACCTACCGTGCCGTCATCACGCTCAGCCCCAAGGCCCACACGGTCAACGCGTGGTTCCAGCAGTACGGCTGATGCCGTGACCCGGATGCGGTTCCCGCCGGTCTCCGCCGCCGGGACCTGATCCGGGGTGGTCCGCGGACCTTCACGCGGGATCACGGCTCACCCGTGGTCCCGCGTTCTCCCGGTCTCCCGCCCGCCGGAACCCGCCCTGGCGCCCCTCCCTCCGCCTTCGGCGGTGAGGTCAGCGAACCGGATGCCCCGCCCGCCGGAGCGTGTCCTTGACCTCGCCGATCTTCAACTGCCCGAAGTGGAACACCGAGGCCGCCAGGACCGCGTCCGCCCCCGCCTCGACGGCCGGGGGGAAGTCCTCAAGCGCCCCGGCCCCGCCGCTGGCGATCACCGGCACCGAGACCACCGCCCGCACCGCGCGGATCATCTCCAGGTCGTAGCCCTTCTTGGTGCCGTCGCCGTCCATGGAGTTGAGCAGGATCTCCCCGGCGCCGAGTTCCTCGGCCCTGCGGGCCCACTCGACCGCGTCGATCCCGGTGCCCCGGCGTCCTCCGTGGGTGGTGACCTCGAACCCGGAGGGAGTCGGCGGGCCGTCCACGACCCGGCGCGCGTCGACGGACAGCACGATGCACTGCGCGCCGTACCGCTGGGACGCCTCGGTCAGCAGTTCGGGCCTGGCGATGGCGGCCGTGTTCAGTCCCACCTTGTCCGCGCCCGCCCGCAGCAGCCTGTCCACGTCCTCGACCGAGCGCACTCCCCCGCCGACGGTCAGCGGGATGAAGACCTGTTCGGCGGTCCTGCGCACCACGTCGTAGGTCGTGGAACGGTCGGAGCTGGACGCCGTGATGTCCAGGAAGGTCAGCTCGTCGGCCCCTTCCGCGTCGTAACGGCGGGCCAGCTCGACCGGGTCCCCCGCGTCACGGAGGTTCTCGAAGTTGACCCCCTTGACCACCCGCCCGGCGTCCACGTCCAGGCAGGGGATCACACGTACCGCGACAGTCATCTGACCGCCGCCAGGGCGTCCTCAAGGGTGAAGGCCTGTGCGTAGAGCGCCTTGCCGACGATCGCGCCCTCGACGCCGAGCGGGACCAGCTCCGCCAGGGCGCGCAGGTCGTCCAGGGAGGAGACGCCGCCGCTGGCGACCACCGGCCGGTCGGTGCGGGAGCAGACCTCGCGGAGCAGGTCGAGGTTGGGGCCGCGCAGCGTGCCGTCCTTGGTGACGTCGGTGACGACGTAGCGGGGGCAGCCGTCGCGTTCGAGCCGCTCCAGCACCTCCCACAGGTCGCCGCCCTCCTCGGTCCAGCCTCGTGCGGCCAGGGTGGTGCCACGCACGTCCAGGCCGATCGCGATGCGGTCGCCGTACTCGGCGATGATCTTGGAGCACCAGACGGGGTTCTCCAGCGCCGCGGTGCCGATGTTGACGCGGCGGCAGCCGGTGGCCAGCGCCGACTCCAGGGAGGCGTCGTCGCGGATGCCGCCGGACATCTCGACCTTCACGTCGAGCGCGCCGACCACGGAGGCCAGCAGCTCACGGTTGGAGCCCCGGCCGAAGGCCGCGTCGAGGTCGACCAGATGGATCCACTCGGCGCCCGCCTCCTGCCAGGCGAGCGCGGCGGACAGCGGGTCGCCGTAGGAGGTCTCGGTGCCTGCCGCCCCCTGGACCAGGCGGACCGCCTGGCCGTCCGCGACGTCCACGGCGGGCAGCAACTCTAGCGACATCTGATCAGGACCTCCGGTCGAAGACGAGAGTGACAAAAAGCGGTACGAGAAGAACAGAAATAACAAAGACCCCGAACCGTGCGGTCCACGAGGACCACAACAGCCAGGCGATGACCTGCGCGATGAGGAACAGGACCGCCACGACGCCGTTCTGGGCCCTGCGGCGGCGAGCCTTGATGCCGCGCTGGGCTGCGATTCTGACGGGCCTGCCGGGCAGGAACGCGGTGACCCGCCCGGCCAGCTCACGCCGCCGGGCGAGCCTGGCCTCCCGCACGGCGCGCAGGGCGGCCTGCCTGGCCTGCTCGGCCTCGCGTTCCGCCCTGCGCCTGGCCCGTTCCCTGCTCACGACGACCTCGGCGAGAAAGGCGTCACCCGAGGGTGCCGAGCCAGTTGGTGAGCAGCTGCGCCCCCGCGTCGCCCGACTTCTCCGGATGGAACTGGGTGGCCGTCAGCGGGCCGTTCTCCACCGCGGCGACGAACGGCACGCCGTGCTCCGACCAGGTGACCAGGGAGTCGGTGAACCCCGGGCCCGCCTTGAGCTCCCAGTCGCGCACGCCGTAGGAGTGGACGAAGTAGAAGCGGGTCTGCGGGTCGAGCCCGTCGAACAGCACACTGCCCTCGGGCGCGCTGACGGTGTTCCACCCCATGTGGGGCAGGACCGGCGCGTCGAGCCGTTCCACGGTGCCCGGCCACTCGCCACAGCCCTCGGTCGTGACCCCGTGCTCGATGCCCGTCTCGAAGAGGATCTGCATGCCGACGCAGATGCCGAGGACCGGCCTGCCCGCGGACAGGCGACGGTCGATGATCCGCTCTCCCCGTACGGCCCGCAGTCCCGCCATGCAGGCCGCGAAGGCGCCGACGCCGGGGACGACCAGGCCGTCGGCCTCCAGCGCCTGCGTGTAGTCGGAGCTGACCGTGACGGTCGCGCCGACCCTGGCCAGTGCCCGCTCGGCGGAGCGGAGATTGCCCGACCCGTAGTCGAGAACCGTGACCCTCACCACCACAACACCGCCGCGGTGGTCGCCAGGGCCGCGAGCGCGCCCAGGAGCAGCGCGCCCTTCTTGAGGCCCTGCTTGAGGAAGGACACGATCCCGCCCACCATGAACAGGGCGACGAAGGCCATGGCGACGGCCGTCCAGTTGCCGGTCACAGGACGCCCTTGGTGCTCGGCACGCCGCTGGCGCGGGGGTCGGGCTCGCTGGCCTCCCGCAGCGCCCTGGCCAGCGCCTTGAACTGCGCCTCCACGATGTGGTGCGCGTTGCGGCCGTAGGGCACGTGGACGTGCAGGCAGATCGCGGCCTGCGCGACGAACGACTCCAGGATGTGCCTGGTCATCGTCGTGTCGTAGGCGGAGCCGATCATCGGCGCCATTCCCTCTGGCTCGCTGTGCACGAGGTACGGCCTGCCCGACAGGTCGACCGTGACCTGCGCCAGGGCCTCGTCCAGCGGGCACGACGCGTTTCCGTAACGCCTGATGCCCGACTTGTCGCCCAGTGCCTCCCGGAACGCGGCGCCCAGCGCGAGCGCGGTGTCCTCGATCGTGTGGTGCGAGTCGATGTGCAGGTCGCCCTCGGTCTTCACGGTCAGGTCGAACAGACCGTGCTTGCCGAGCTGGTTCAGCATGTGGTCGTAGAAGCCGACCCCGGTGGACACGTCGACGTATCCGGTGCCGTCGAGGTTGACCTCGACCAGCACGGACGTCTCCTTGGTCGCGCGCTCGACGCGGCCGAGGCGCCGGGTGGGCTCGGCTCCGGCAGAACTGCTCACAGGGTTCCTTCCAGGGCGGCGCGGAAGGCCGCCATCTCCTCGGTCGTTCCGATGGACACGCGCAGCCATCCGGGCGGCCCGACCTCGCGGATCAGCACCCCGCGGTCGAGCATGTCCCGCCAGAC
Source organism: Streptosporangium sp. NPDC020145 (assembly GCF_040631275.1). Taxonomy (NCBI): domain Bacteria; kingdom Bacillati; phylum Actinomycetota; class Actinomycetes; order Streptosporangiales; family Streptosporangiaceae; genus Streptosporangium; species Streptosporangium sp. NPDC020145. Next base: position 22,977 of record NZ_JBEXZT010000012.1, read on the forward strand.
GGTGCGCCTGTCGGTGAAACGGCCGAACAACACGAAGTTGGCGTCGGAGTCGGCCACCTCAAGGCCCTTGGCCCGCAGCCATCCGACCGTCGCGTCGCGCTCGGCGCGCAGCGTGTCGACGGTGCCGAGCAGCTCCCCGCGGTGGGCGAGCGCGACGCGCGCGGCCGCCTGGGTGAGCGACGACAGGTGGTACGGCAACCGCACCAGCAGCAGCGCCTCGATCACCGCCGGGTGGGCGGCGAGATAGCCCAGCCGGGTCCCGGCCATGGCGAACGCCTTGGACATGGTCCGCGTCACGATGAGCCGGGGGTTGCCCGGCAGCAGCGTCAGCGCGGACGGCGTTCCCTCACGGGCGAACTCGAAGTAGGCCTCGTCCACGACGACCATGCCGGGCGCCGCCTCCACGATCCTGGCGATGACCTCGGGGTCGAGCGCGGTACCGGTCGGGTTGTTCGGCGAGGTCAGGAAGACGACCGCGGGCCGGTGCTCCTCGATCGCGGCGATGGCCTTGTCCGGGTCGATCCCGAAGTCGTCCTCACGCGACCCGGCGATCCACTCGGTCGAGGCGCCGGTGGTGATGATCGGGTGCATCGAGTAGGACGGCTCGAAGCCGAGCGCCGAGCGCCCCGGCCCGCCGAAGGCCTGCAGGATCTGCTGGATGACCTCGTTGGAGCCGTTGGCGGCCCAGACCCGCTCGTGGGTCAGGCCGTGCCCGAGGTAGGCGGCCAGGTCCTCACGCAGGGCGACCGCGTCCCGGTCGGGATAGCGGTTGAGCTCGCCCGCCTGGGACCGTACCGCCTCGGCCAGGTCGGCGACCAGGGACTCGGAGGGGCCGTAGGGGTTCTCGTTGGTGTTGAGCCGCACCGGGACGTCGATCTGGGGCGCGCCGTACGGCGTGCGTCCCCGCAGGTCGTCACGGATGGGCAGGTCCTCAAGCCTCATCGGGGATCTCCCATCCGAAACGGGCTCGTACGGCGGCGCCGTGCGCGGGCAGGTCCTCGGCGTCGGCGAGCACGCACACGTGCGCGGCCGAGCGCGCCAGCGCCTCGCGGCTGTAGTCGACGACGTGGATGCCGCGCAGGAAGGTCTGCACGGACAGACCGGAGGAGTGACAGGCGCAGCCGCCGGTCGGCAGCACGTGGTTGGAGCCCGCGAGGTAGTCGCCGAGCGAGACCGGCGCGTGGGCGCCGACGAAGATCGCACCCGCGTTGCGCACCCGGGCGGCGAGCGCGGCGGCGTCCGCGGTCTGGATCTCCAGGTGCTCGGCGGCGTAGGCGTCGACCACCCGCAGCCCCGCCTCCATGTCGTCGACGAGCAGGATGCCCGACTGACGGCCGGACAGGGCCTCGGTGACGCGTTCGCCGTGCTTGGTCGCCGCCACCTGGCCGGGCAGCTCACGCTCGACGGCGTCGGCCAGCTCGACCGAGTCGGTGACCAGCACCGAGGCGGCGATCACGTCGTGCTCGGCCTGGCTGATCAGGTCGGCGGCCACGTGCACCGGGTCGGCGGTGGCGTCGGCGAGGATCGCGATCTCGGTGGGGCCCGCCTCGGAGTCGATGCCGATGACGCCCTTGAGCAGCCGCTTGGCCGCGGCGACCCAGATGTTGCCGGGGCCGGTGACCATGGTGACCGGCTCGCACTCCTCGGTGCCGTAGGCGAACATCGCGACCGCCTGGGCCCCACCGACGGCGTAGACCTCCTCGACCCCGAGCAGCGCGCACGCGGCCAGGATCGTCGGGTGCGGCAGGCCGCCGAACTCCTTCTGGGCGGGCGAGGTGACGGCCAGCGAGGGCACGCCCGCCTCCTGGGCCGGCACGACGTTCATCACGACGCTCGACGGGTAGACCGCCCTGCCGCCCGGCACGTACAGGCCGACCCGTTCGACGGGGACCCAGCGCTCGGTGACGGTGCCGCCCGGCACGACCTGAGTCGTGACGTCGGTGCGGCGCTGGTCGCGGTGGACCAGGCGGGCCCTGCGGATCGACTCCTCAAGGGCGGCCCTGACCCTGGGGTCGAGGTCCTCCAGCGCGCGGGCGATCGCCTCCGCGGGCACCCGGGTGGAGTCCAGCTCGACACCGTCGAACCTGGCGGTGAACTCCCGTACGGCCGCGGCCCCACGATGATGCACGTCCTCGCAAATCGGCCGGACCGCTTCCAGGGCGGTTTCGACGTCGAGCTCGGCACGGGGCAGCACGGCGCGGAGGTCCCTCGGCAGGGACCCGCGCAGGTCGGTACGAGAAATCACCCGCCCAGTCTACGGACGTCCGGCACCCGGTCTTGTTCCGTACCATCATACGGACACGTCCTTTACGTTGTAGATTTTTCGTGGTGGTTAGACTCCCCCCCGTGAGCAAGAGCAGGAACAAGGGCGGCCAGGGCACTCCGGCGACGGTCGCGCTGGCCCAGGCCGGGATCGGCTTCACCCTCCACCCCTACGAGCACGACGCGGCTTCCCAGGCCTACGGCGAGGAGGCGGCCGACGCGCTCGGCGTGCCGTACGAGCGGATCTTCAAGACACTGGTCGCCGAGGTCGAGGGCGCTCTGGCCGTCGCGGTCGTACCGGTCGCGGGCAAACTCGACCTGAAGGCGTTCGCCGCGGCGCTGGGCGGCAAGCGGGCGGCCATGGCCGAGGCGGCCAAGGTCGAGCGGGTCACCGGCTACGTGGTCGGCGGGATCAGCCCGCTCGGCCAGCGCAGGCGGCTGCCGACCGTGGTCGACGACTCCGCCCTGGGGTTCGACACGATCTACTTCTCCGCCGGGCGCAGGGGCCTGCAGATCGAGACGGCCCCCGCCGGGCTGGTACGGCTGACGCAGGCCGTCACGGCCCCCATCGGCAAGACGGGCTGATGTTCTACCTGACCGCCCTGGAGATGCTGGAGCTGCTGCGGACCCGGCAGGTGGGGGCCGTGGAGCTGCTGCGGGCGCACCTGCGCAGGATCGAGGAGGTCAACCCGCGCGTCAACGCGATCGTCACGCTGGCGGCCGAGCGCGCGCTCGCCGAGGCCGAGCAGGCCGACCGCGACCTGGCGCGGGGCCACCCGCGCGGCCCGCTGCACGGCCTGCCGGTCGCGCACAAGGACCTGACGGAGACCGCGGGCATCCGCACCACCTACGGTTCGCCGCTGTTCGCCGACCACGTCCCGCCCCGCGACTCCATCCTGGTACGGCGGATGCGCGAGGCCGGGGCGATCACGATCGGCAAGACGAACACCCCCGAGTTCGGCACCGGCTCCCACACGGTCAACGAACTGTTCGGCGTGACCCGCAACCCCTACGACCTGTCGCGTTCGGCGGGCGGCAGCAGCGGCGGGGCCGCGGCGGCGCTCGCGGCCGGGATGATCCCGCTGGCCGACGGCTCCGACATGGGCGGCTCGCTGCGCAATCCAGCCTCATTCTGCAACGTGGTCGGATTGCGGCCGACACCGGGACGCGTGCCCGCCCCCTCCCCCACCGCCGCGTGGTTCACCCTCGGCGTGCCGGGGCCGATGGCCCGCACCGTCACGGACCTGGCGCTGCTGATGAGCGTGATCTCCGGTTTCGACGCCGTCTCCCCTCTCTCGATCGCCGAGAGCGGGCAGGCGTTCGCCGGGTCGCTGGAGATCGACCCGGCGCGGCTGCGGATCGCGTGGAGCCCCGACCTCGGCGGCCTGCCGGTCGACCCGGAGACCGCCCGGGTCACCGCGTCGGCCCCCGAGGTCCTCCAAGGGCTCGGCGCCCGGGTCGAGCAGGTCAGGCTCAACCTGTCGGACGCCGAGGAGGCCTTCCGCGTCTACCGGGCCTGGTACTACGCGCTGTCCTACGGCGGCATGCCCGCCGAGCGGCTCGGGGCCAACGTGCGCTGGAACGTCGAACAGGGCCTGAAGGTCACCGGGGCCGACCTGGCCAGGGCGGAACGGCTGCGCAGCGGCCTGTACCGGCGGATGGGCCGTTTCTTCGGCGACCACGACTTCCTGCTGACGCCGGTCAGCCAGGTGCCTCCGTTCCCGGTCGGCGAGCCGTACGTCTCGGAGATCGACGGCGAACCGATGCCCGACTATCTGGCGTGGATGCGCTCGGCCTACTGGATCAGCGTGCTGCACGCCCCGGCGATCTCCGTGCCCTGCGGTTTCACCCGGGACGGCCTGCCGGTCGGCGTGCAGATCGTCGGACGGCCGTTCGACGACCTGGGCGTGCTGCGCCTGGCCCGCCTCTTCGAACAGGCGACCGGCCACGGCGCGCGCAGGCCGGACCTGCGCTGAACGCCCCCCTCAGGCCCGCCGGGGCCTCGGAGCACGCGTGCGCACGAGGAACAGGATGAGGCATCCGGCCAGGCTCGCGGAGGCCCCGGCGCCCAGGAGCGCGGCGGAGGTGAACTGGGAGCGGTGCTCCTCGTCGTCGGTCCCGGCGAAGCCGAGGTAGCGCTCCGCCTCCGCCGTCAGCTCGTCGTATCGCCTCTGGTCCTTCTCCTTGACGGTCTCCGCCTCGGCGAGCAGGTCGGACACCTTCTGCCGATGCCCGTCGAGCCGCTCCCCCGTCTCGCCCGCCCGCAGGAACGCCAGGGTGCTCAGTCCCGCCAGGACCAGGGCCACGGCCACCAGGGCCGCTCCGAACCACATACGTCTCGCCGTCGTCATGGCAGAGGAACGTAGTGCGGCGCCCAGGACGGCCGAACCCGCCGCGAGGGTGATCCCGCCTCCCCCGCCCGGGTGATCGTCAGTGCCCGCTGATGTCGTAGCCGGACAGCGGGCCGTAGGGGTCCCGGCCGCCGAACGGCGTGCGCAGCGGCGAGTCACGGTAGCCCGCGACGCCCTCAAGCACGAAGAACAGGCCGACCGCCAGTGTGGGCCAGGCGAACATGACTCCGGTGGCGGTCAGGGCGAGCGGGCCGGGGAACAGGGAGACGGAGGTGCCGGAGGCCACGACGTCGGCCGCCGGGGCCAGGTTGACGGCCCCTCCGGTGAGGCTCGCGAGGTAGGACCCCAGCAGGCCCCCCGCCGCCAGGCCGAGGACGATCGCCAGCGGCCTGCCCCGGCGCGAGAGGCTGTAGCCGACGGCGCCGCAGGCCAGCCCGATCACGCCGGTGACGGCCGCGAACAGGCCGTCGTCCGCGATCAGCGCCTGGGTGGAGGGATCCGCCAGCAGCGGGCCCTGCCCGGTCATCACGTACGGCGGGCGCGGCGCGAGCGTCGACCACAGGACACCTGCCACCACCCCGAGGATCCCCAGGGCCAGTACGGTGACGGCGAAGTCGCGCGCATGCCGCAAAGTCTCCCCCTACCCGCTGTACTGATGTCTGTGCTGATGTGCCCGATGTTACCGATCCCGGGTCGTGTTCCCGGAGAGTCAGGGCGAATCCCGTTACGCTGTCCGGGTGAACGAAGAGGTGTGGCTGATCGAGCCTTCCGGACCGCTCCGCGGCGACGTCGAGGTCCGCGGCTCCAAGAACGCCGTGTCCAAGCACATGGTCGCCGCGATGCTCGGCGCCGGGGAGAGCACGATTCACAACGCCCCCGACGTGGGTGAGGTCGGCATCACCGCGCAGATGCTACGGGCGCTCGGCATCGACGTCGAGATCACGCCCAGGGAGATCAGGGTCGCCCGGGGAGAGCGGATCAACCCGCACGTCCCCGCGGCGTTCACCGGCCTCAACCGCATCCCCATCCTGATGCTCGGCCCGTTGCTGCACCTGGCCGGCGAGGCGTTCGTACCGCTGGTCGGCGGCGACCCGATCGGGCGCAGGCCCGTGGACTTCCACGTCGAGGCGCTGCGCGCGATGGGCGCCGAGGTCGAGGTGAGCGACACCGGGGTCTACGCCAAGGCCAGGAGGCTGCGCGGCACCCGGATCGAGCTTCCCTATCCCAGTGTGGGCGCCACCGAGACGATCCTGATGTCGGCGGTGCTCGCCGAGGGCAAGACCGTCCTCAAGGGCGCCGCCATGGAGCCCGAGGTGGTGGAGCTCGCCCTGTTCCTGCAGCGGATGGGCGCGCGCATCGAGCTCAGCCCGGACCGGCGCATCGTCATCGAGGGCGTCAAGCGGCTGCGCGGCGCCTCGACCTGGCTGAACGGCGACCGGATCGAGGCCTTCTCCTACCTCGCCGCGGGCCTGATCACCGGTGGCGAGGTCAGGGTGCACGGCTGCCCGCAGGACCGCCTGGTGACGGCCATCACCACCCTCGCCAGGATGGGCGCGGAGATGGACATCACCGACGACTACGTCTCGGCCTCGGCCCCCGAGGGGCTGCGGGCCGCCGCGGTGCAGACCGACACGCATCCGGGGTTCATGACCGACTGGCAGACGCCGCTGATGGTGCTGTTCACCCAGGCCCAGGGCATGTCCGTGCTGCACGAGACGGTCTTCGAGAACCGGCTGGTCTACGTGCCCGCGCTGCAGCGGATGGGCTGCGAGATCGAGGTCTTCGACGTGTGCCTCGGCGGCCCCGCCTGCCGTTACCACGACACCAACGCCAAGCACTCCGCGGTCGTGCGGGGTGTGTCGAAGCTGCGCGGCGCCGACGTGACGCTGCCCGACATCAGGGCCGGCTTCTCCGCCGTGCTGGCCGCCGCGGCGGCCGAGGGCACCTCGACGCTACGCGGCGTGCACCACATCGAGCGGGGCTACCACCGCCCGTTCGAGCAGTTCGCCTCCCTGGGTCTGCAGGTCAGCAGGGAAGCGGTCGGGGAAGGGTAAAGATTGACGGCCGGGCGTTTGCCCCAGCCCGTCCGGCCGCACGTTACTGTCTGTGACATTTCGATCATCCGAGGTGAGACGCGGGCTCGCCGGGTGCCTGTGGGGTCTGACGGCCTGCGGCGTGCTCGGCGGGCTCCTGGTCGCGGCCATCGCCCTGCCAGCGGTCGGCGGCGCGGGCATCACCACCAACACGGTCACACACCTGTTCATCGACCTGCCCCCCAGCCCGAGGGAGGACCCGCTCCCCGAGCGGACGATCCTCCTGGACAGGAACGGCAAGCAGTTCGCCCAGTTCTACACGGAGAACCGGAAGATCGTTAAGCTCGACCAGGTCGCCCCGGCCATGCGCCAGGCGATCGTGGCGATCGAGGACTCCCGCTTCTACGAGCACGCGGGCCTGGACATCAAGGGGACCCTGCGGGCCCTGGTGACCAACACCCAGGCGGGCGGCGTACGGCAGGGCGGCTCCTCCCTCACCCAGCAGCTGGTCAAGAACATCCTGGTCGAGAGCGCCGAGACCGACGCCGAACGGGACAGGGCCCGCGAGCCGAGCCTCAGACGCAAGATCACCGAGCTGCGCTACGCGCTGGCCATGGAGGACAAGTACTCCAAGGCGGAGATCCTGGAGCGCTATCTCAACATCGCCTACTTCGGCGCCGGGGCCTTCGGGGTCGAGGCGGCCGCCCAGCGGTTCTTCTCCGTCTCGGCCGCCGACCTGACCCTGAAGCAGGCGGCGACGCTGGCGGGAGCGGTGCGGACGCCGTACTCGACCGACCCCTCTCTCGGTCCGCAGCGCAGGCACCGCCTGCGGGAGCGCAGGGACATCGTGCTCGACCGGATGGCCCAGCTCGGCGACATCCCGGTGGCGCAGGCCGAGGCGGTCAAACGCACCCCGCTGGACATCCGCATGCGGCCCGAGCCCGGCGGATGCGCCGGGAGCGCCTACCCCTACTTCTGCCTCTACGTCCACAAGGAACTGGTGACCAACCCCGCCTTCGGCCCCACCAGGGCCGCGCGGGAACGGCTGCTGGCCAGGGGCGGCATCGTGCTGCGCACCACCCTCGACCCGACGGCCCAGCGGGCCGCGCAGCGCGCCGTCTCCTCCCACGTCTCGCCGAAGGACACCGAGGTCGCCGCGGAGGCGATGGTCGAGCCGGGAACCGGCCGGATCAGGGCGATGACGGCCAGCAAGAGGTACGGCGTCAACTCGGGCAACGCCAGGAACGGCCCGAGCACCACCTACAACCTCCCGGCGGACATGGCGCACGGCGGCGGGCAGGGCTTCCAGGCGGGGTCGACCTTCAAGGCGTTCACCCTGGCGACCGCCCTGGCCAGGGGCTGGCGCTTCGACGACGGCTTCATGACGCCGGGCAGGTTCGTGCCCTCGGGGGGCTACTTCGACTGCCGGGGACACCGGGTGAACGACCCGCGCAGCCAGATCTTCAACGCCAGCGGCGAGGGCAGCGGCGGACCGCAGAGCATCTCGACGGGCACCTGGAAGTCGGTGAACATCTTCTACATGATGCTGGAGCGCCGGGTCGGCCTGTGCCAGGTGGTCAAGACCGCCAAGGCGCTCGGCGTGGTCCGCGCCGACGGCACGCCGCTGCGCGAGGTGCCGACCTTCACGCTCGGGGTCAACGAGATGGACCCGGTGACGGTCGCGGCGGCGTTCGCCGCGTTCGGCGCGCGGGGCTGTTACTGCAGGCCGATGGCGATCGTCGACATCGTCGAACGGGACGGCACGCACGTCCCGGTGCCGCCGAGCTGTGTGCAGGCGATCGAGCGTGACGTGGCCGACGCGGTCAACCACGTGCTGTCCGGGGTGTTCAGCAAGGGAACCATGACGGGACAGGACATCGGGCGCGACGCGGCGGGCAAGACCGGCACGAACAACGGCTACACCTCCGCCTGGTTCGCCGGATACACCCCCGACCTGGCCGCCGCGGTCAGTGTCGGCGACATCAGGGGCGCCTACCGCTACCCGCTGCGTGACGTGACGATCGGCGGCGAGTACTACGGGCAGGTGCAGGGCGCCTCCCTGCCGGGCCCCATCTGGGTCTCCTCCATGGAGGCCGCCCTGCGCGACGTCGAGGCGTCCTCCTTCCACCACCCGGACATGTCACGCTTCGGTGGTGGCTACACCCCGGGCATGGACAAACTGCTGGAGGCCGAGAAGAAACGCGACGGCCGGAACGGGGGCGGTGACGGGGACGGCGGGGCGGACGGGCAGGACGCCGGGGAGCCGGACGAACGGCACAGCCTCGGCGCCGACCACGGCTACCGGGGCGGCAGGGCCCACTGGAGGAAACCCCGCCACCAGCAGCGGCAGCAACAGCCGCACCGGCGGCAGCGACATCACCGGCCCGGTCCCGGCCACCGGGCCCGCTGAGGGGCCCCGGGGCCGCCCCCGCGCGGGACGGTCCCGAAGGCCTACCTCTTGACCAGGACCTGCTGGGTCGGGAAGGGCACCAGGGCCGTTCCCCGGGCCAGGGCGGCACCGGGACCGCACAGCGCCCGCAGCATGTGATCACCGAGCGCCTGGTCGATCGGATGCTGCTGCGGAATCCCCTGGGCGTCGAGGCGCTGGTACTTCATCAGGTTGATCCCGAGGGAGATCTGGCGGCGGCCGTCCTGGCTGGACAGGGAGAAGGTGCCCATGCCGAAGACCCCTCCGTCGTGGCCCCAGAACCGGCCGCAGGGCAGATCCTGGGCGTAGACGCCCAGACCGTAGTTCATCAGGACGTCGCCCTGACCGTCGGTGACGGGCACCGTGGTCTGCATCTGGGCGAGCTGGGCCTTGGGCAGCAGCCTGCCTTCGAGCAGCGCCCGGTAGAACCGGTCGAGGTCGCCGGTCGTCGAGACGACGGCGCCCGCGGTGTACGCCCACGACATGTCGTAGACGCTGTAGTCACGCGGCGGGTCGATGAGCCCGTAGAGCGACTCGTAGGCCTTGGAGTGCGGCCCGGGGATGACCGGCGTGCGGGGGAAGGAGGTCTCGCGCAGCCCGGCCCTGTGGATGACCTCACGGGTGATGTACCGCTGCGCCGGTTCGCCGGTCACCGCCTCCAGCAACAGCCCCGCGATGACGTAGTTCGTGTTGGAGTAGGACCAGCGCTCCCCGGGCTCCCCCGTCGGCTGGGCCTGCAGGCCCAGCCTCACCAGTTCCGCCGGCGCGATGGAACGGAAGCGCTCCTCGTCCAGGCTCGCGGCCGACCCCTGGGCCAGGGAGGGGAAGGCGCCCAGGACGTAGTCGCCGATGCCACTGGTGTGGTTGAGCAGCATCCGCACCGTGACCCTCCGCCCGAGGTCGGCGGGGAGCAGCCTCGGCAGATAACGCGCGACGGGCGCGTCCAGGTCGATGCGCCCCTTCCCGGCCTGCTGGAGGATCGCGACCGCGGTGAAGGTCTTGGTGATGCTGCCGACCCGGTGGCGCATGCCCGGCCGTACCGGTCTGCCGGTTTCCACGTCGGCGACCCCGGCCGCCCCGTCCCACGCCTGCCTGCCGTTCCGGACGCTGGAGTAGAGGCCGTACATGCCCGCGTCACGGACCGCGTCAAGGGTCGCCTCCAGTCCCTCGCGGTCGAGATCCTGCGGCGCCACCGGGCCGGACTCCGGCGGCCCCGCCGCCTGCGCGGGCAGGGCGGCGCCCGCCACGAGCGCGGCGCTCAGCCCAAGCCCAACGATCACAACCCCACGACGCCTCATGAAGGCCGCCATTCGCCATCTCCTCGGAACCGGGAACACGACCTCATCACGATCACAAAATCACCGCCCCGGGGCCTCCCCTTTCCGGACGAATCGACGTTCGTTCTCAGGAATGACAATCGCCGCCGAACGACCGCGTACCGGTCCGCCCGCGACTCGTCGCGTGTCTGGCCGAATGCCGTGGCGGGCGAAACGGATGTCACCGGCCTCGTGGCCGGTCACCGGTTCGCCACGGGTGGCCCCGCATCGTCGGCGCGGGCGGCGATGCGCACCTCCCACGGCGTCCGGGACCGCGCGCCGAGCGGCGGCCTCTCCTCGAAGCCAGAGAAGCCGCGAGGGGCAGAGGAATCCGCTTTCTCCTCCCGAATATTCCGCCCGGTCAAAATCGAAGAATCCCACCGTGCAATCGGTGCACGACGGGAAAAGGAAAACACGTATACGTGGTGACACGGCCCCGCCCCGTACTTCACCGTTTACCTCCGGCCAGGAGGGCCAGGAGAGCCAGAGGAAACCGCCGGGACCATCGGATCCACGCGACGTCCGGCACCCGGTCTGAAGTCGCTCCGCCCTCCCCTGGCCGTGAGATCCTGCTGATCTTGAGGACGGACGGGTTCCCCGGGCGAGCCCCATCGGACCGCCTGCCGCAAGGACCCGCGCGTCCGGACGACCGGCACCGGAGGAAAGAGACCATGAAGCACGAGTACGAGGCCACGTTCCTGTCCGTCGAAGTCGCCGACCTCCGGACCAGGCTGATCTCCCTGGGGGCCGTCCAGGTGTTCCCCCGCACCCTCCTGACCAGGAGGATCTTCGAGAGCGACGTCTTCGGCGACGGCCAGTGGCTCCGGCTGCGCGACGAGGGGGGCCGTTCGACCCTCACGCTCAAGCAGGTCACGGACGCCACCGTCATCGACGGCACCGTCGAGGTCGAGACCGAGGTGGGCGACGCGCGGGCCATGGCCGAGATCCTGCGGCGTCTCGGCCTCCGGGAGGCCCGCTACCAGGAGAACTACCGGGAGGAGTGGAAACTCGGCGACGTCGTCTTCGACATCGACACCTGGCCCGGCCTGCCGACCTTCGTCGAGGTCGAGGGGCCGGACGAGGCCGCGGTCCGCCAGGCCTCGGCCCTGCTCGGATTCGACTACTCCACGGCCCGTTTCGGCAGTGTCGACGTGATCTACCGCAGCGAGACGGGCCGGGACATCCTCTCCGAGCCCACCCTCCTGTTCTCCCCGGAGGACCGGCAGGAGAGCGCCGAGTCCTCCGCGGAAGACTGACCTCCCGGAAACCCTCGCACAGAACGTGAGAGCGAGGGGAGGCCGACGTCCTTCTCCGGCCTTCGGGGCACCCGGCGCGAACACCCTGAGCGACGATTGGATACTGTCCGTAACGTCGTTTCCTGGTGACTGGCGGGGGGACCCATGAAGACGGACGAGGGCTACGTCCACGCGCTCGGCAATCGCCAGGTGCAGATGATCGCGATCGGCGGCGCGATCGGCGTCGGCCTCTTCCTCGGGGCGGGCGGGCGGCTGCAGGCGGCCGGTCCCGCCCTTGTGCTGTCGTACGCCGCCTGCGGGCTCGTGGCCTTCTTCGTCATGCGGGCCCTGGGTGAACTGGTGCTCTACAAACCGTCCTCCGGGTCGTTCGTCGAGTACGCGGGCGACTTCCTGGGCCCGTGGGCCGCCTTCGCCAGTGGCTGGATGTACTGGGTCAACTGGGCCTTCACCGGCATCGCCGAACTGACCGCCATCTCCACCTACGTGGGACTGTGGGCCCCGCACTTCCCCCGCTGGCTCACCGCGCTCATCGCGCTGGCGTCCGTGCTGGTCGTCAACCTGCTGTCGGTACGGCTCTTCGGCGAGCTCGAGTTCTGGTTCGCCATGCTCAAGGTCCTGGCCATCTGCGCCTTCCTGGTCGTCGCCCTGGCCCTGGTCGCCTTCGGCACCTCGCTGGGCGGCGGCACCGCGGGCCTGGGCAACCTCGTCGCGCACAAGGGCTTCTTCCCCAACGGCTTCCCCGTGGTCCTGATGAGCATGCAGTCGGTGATCTTCGCCTACTCCGCGATCGAGCTGGTCGGCATCGCCGCCGGTGAGACGAAGAACGCCAGGCAGGTCATCCCGAGGGCGATCAACGGTGTGATCTGGCGGATCGCGATCTTCTACGTCGGCTCGGTGCTGCTGCTGGCCATGGTCCTGCCATGGACCGCGTACGGCCCCGGCCAGTCGCCGTTCGTGACGGTCTTCGCCGCTCTCGGCGCCCCCTGGGCCGCCGACGTCATGAACCTCATCGTGATCACCGCGGCCCTGTCGTCGTGCAACTCCGGCCTGTACTCCACGGGGCGCATCCTGCGGGCCATGGCCGTCAAGGGCGAGGCCCCGGCGTTCGCGGGCCGGATCGGCTCCCGCCACGTCCCCTACGGGGGCATCCTCATCACGGCGAGCGTGTTCGTGGCCGGGGTCGTCCTCTACTACTTCGTTCCGGAGCGCGCCTTCAACATCGCGACCGCGGTCGCCTCCCTCGGCGTCGTCACCACCTGGGGGACCCTGCTGCTGTGCCAGATCCGCCTGCGTGAGGCGGCCGGGAAGGGCCTGCTCGTGCGCCCCTCCTTCCGGATGCCGGGCGCGCCGTACACGGGCTGGGGCAGTCTGGCCTTCCTCGGCCTGGTGGTGCTGCTGATGCCGTTCGCCGACGCCGACCAGCGGGTGGCCTTCTTCTGCGTCCCGCTGCTGGTCGCCGGGATCGCCGCCGGGTGGCGGATCGTCGGCTCACGCCGTTCCACCGGAACACCTCTTGATCAATAGTACGTTGCACGATATATATCGACCGTGGGCTTACGCGAGCAGAGCTATCTGATCCTGCTGGCCCTCTCACAGGGGCCTCTGCACGGATACGGCGTGACCAAGACGGTGCGGGAACTGTCCGAGGAACGGGTACGGCTCGGCGCGGGCACGCTGTACGGCGCCCTGGACCGGCTGGCCACGGACGGTCTGGTGACCATGGCGGGCGAGGAGGTCGTCGACGGCCGTCACCGCCGTTACTACGACCTGACGGAGCGCGGCCGCGAGATCCTCACCGAGGAGACCGCCCGCCTGATCCGCCTCACCGCGACCGCCCGCCGCCGTCTCGCCCTCCGTCCCGCGCCTGAGCCGTGAGTCCCGGTCAGTCCCGGCGCGTCCCGGCGCGTTCCTCGGCGAGGTGGAGCCCCGCCTCGATGACGGCGTTCATGATGGGGGTCAGGCGCTCCTCACCGAGGGTGGGGGCGCGGCGCGCCATCTCGGCGACGAGACGGCGCTCACGGTCCATGTCGCGCCCCGCGAAGCCGCCGACGGGCTTGAGCCGCTGGATGGTCCCCGCCAGTTCGGCGCGTCGTTCCAGCAGGACGGCCAGGACGGCGTCCACCCGGTCGATGGCGCCACGCGCCTCGGGCACCGAGCCCGGCGTCTCCCTGCGGACGACCACGCCGACGATCCGCGCGACCTCCCCGGCGTCCAGGGCGGCCTGTTCCGGAGCGCCGGGGTCGAGCAGGAGGCCGTCGGCCCCCGCGGCGACCGCCGCCGCGGCCAGCGAGGGGTCCTCGCCGAGGCCGACCAGCACCGGGCGGCCCGAAGTCCGCCGCGCCGCCCGCATCAGGGCCAGGTCCAGGGTCGTGTCCGCCTGGTGCGTACGGCTGCCGCTCTCGCACAGCACCACCTGGTCGTTGCCCTCGGCCACGCAGTAGTCGGCGATGGCCAGCCACTCCTGGAGGGTCGCGGCGGGTCCTCGCTGCACGAGCACCGGGAGCCCGAGTCTGGCCACCGCCCTGACCAGCTGGAAGTCCTGCATCCATGCCGCACCGATCACGATCCCGTCGGCGTGGGCCGCGATCTCCGGCAGATCGGCCGCGGAGAAGGGCTCGACCAGCAGCGGCCCGGACCACCCGGCGCGTGCCTCGGCCACGGTCTGGGCCGCGGGCACCCGCCCGTGGTGGTCGCGCAGGCTGATCCAGCGGGCGTCGGCACCCTCTCCGCCGATCACCACGGCCGGTCCCGCTCCCACGCTGAGCGTCCCCACCCGTACGGCTCCGCGTTCCAGGTTTCGCTCCAGGTCTGCGGTCAACGACATCTCGGCTCCCATGCTCAGCCGGCACGCATCCCCGGGCCGGCGAATCGTAAGAAACAAAAAAGGCAGAGACCTTGTCTCTGCCTGGTGCCGGCTCCGAACGGTCGCTACGTCACGCTGTCACGACCGGCTCCCCGGAGCCGGCTCGGTAAACACGAAGTAGAACGTCATGAAAACGACGATAGGGCATCCTCGCCCCAGGCGCCACTCGCAGGCCAGGGGGCTGCAGGGGGGAGGGAGATCCAGATCTCCGGAGAGTCGATCACCCTCCTCGGCCTATGAGAGTATTCGGTGGTTCCGGAAAGGGGCCAAGAGAGGGGGAGGTGCGATCGATGGCCGAAGCACAGCCTGAGGGACGTCGCGTCGCCTCCCGTTACCACCTGCTCGAACCCATCGGCCGTGGTGGCATGGGCATCGTCTGGCGGGCGCACGACGAGTTCCTCGACCGTGAGGTCGCCGTCAAGGAGGTCCGCTACGCCGACATGCTCGGCGAGGACAGCCAGGAGGACTTCAACCGCCGCACCAAGCGGGAGGCCAGGGCGGCGGGACGGCTGACGCATCCGAACGTGGTCGTCGTCCACGACGTGGTCGAGGAGGACGGCAGGCCCTGGATCGTCATGCAGCTGGTCGAGTCCCGCTCGCTCGGCAAGGTGCTGCGCCAGGAGGGGCCGCTGCCGTACCGGCGGGTGGCGGAGATCGGGTCGCAGGTGCTTGAGGCGCTGCGCGCCGCCCACGCCCAGGGGGTGCTGCACCGGGACGTCAAGCCGGAGAACGTGCTGCTGGCCGACGACGGCCGGGTGGTCCTGACCGACTTCGGCATCGCGACTCTGGAGACGGAGACCGCGCTGACCATGACGGGGATCGCGGGCACGCCCGCGTTCATCCCGCCGGAGCGGATCAAGACCGGCACCGCGCAACGCGAGTCAGACCTGTGGTCCCTCGGGGCGACGCTGTACGCCGCCGTGGAGGGCAAGCCCCCGCACGATCGGGGCGGGGCGCTGCCGACCATGCACGCGGTGCTGAACGACGAGCCGGAGCCCCCCGTCCACGCCGGGCCACTGGCGCCCGTGCTTGAGGGGCTGCTGCGCAAGGACCCCGAGCTGCGGATGTCCTACGACGAGGCGGCCCGGCTGCTGCGCCAGGTGGCCGAGGGGCCTCAGGAACGGCGGCAGCCCGCGAGGACGACCGTCATGCCCGCCGTCGCGGGTGAGGCGGGTGCCGAGACCGATCCCGACATCCGGTACCGCCCGGAGGGGGTGCCCGCGACGGGGCTGAAGCTGGGCTCCGCCGCGCCCGCCCCGGCCACCCCCGCGGAGGAGCCTCCGACGCAGGCGCGCAGGGACCGGCCCTCCGGCACGGGGCAGGGAGCCGCCGCGCAGGGAGCGCGGAAACCGGCCGCCGAACCCGCCCAGAATGCCCCGCGGCAGGCCGTGCCGAAGGCTTCGCAGCAGGCCCAGCAGGCCGCCGCGACGCGGAAGGTCACGCCGAAGCCCGCCGCGAAGCCGGTTTCCGCGACTCCGGCGCCGCCGCGTGCCCAGGCCGGGAAGGTGGCTCAGCCGCCGCTCTCCAAGCCCTCGGCCAGACGTGAGCCCGCACCGGTACGGCCGCCGGTCCCCGTCTCGCGGCCCGAGCCCTCCTCCGCTCCCCCCGCCGTTCCGCCCGTCACTCCGCCGCCCTCGGCGGCGGAGTTCTTCCCCACGTCGCCCTCCGGGGCGGGGAAGCCCTCCTGGAGCTGGGACTCCATGCCACCGCTGCGGCGGTGGTCGCTGCTGCTGGTGCCCGTACTGGTGATCATCGTGCTCGTCGCGGGTTATCTCGGAATGCGCTACGGCAGGGAGGTCGGGCTGCCGGAGCCCAGGACGAGTGAGTCGAGTGAGACCGTGGGGGCGGCCGACCGGCCCGCGGAGACGACCACCGAGCCGATCTCCGAACGCTCCCCCTCCCAGAGCGCGAGTCCCAGCCCCGTCGAGAGTCCCACCAAGGACGACGAAGACGATGAGGACGACAAGAAGAAGGAAGACAAGGAGAAGGACTCCGGGCTTCCCGAAGGCTGGCGCACGCACAAGGACTCCAACGGGTTCTCCGTCGGCCTGCCCAAGGGGTGGGACGTCGACAGGCGCTCCGGCCCTTCGGTGTGGTTCCGCGGCCCCGACCGGGTGAGCTACCTGCTGATCGAGTACACCAACACTCCCAACTCCGACCCGAAGAAGGACTGGGAGGACCAGGAGCGCTACAGCAGGGGCAACTTCAACGGTTACAAGCGCATCCGGATCGAGAAGGTCGACTACATGAAGAAGGCCGCCGACTGGGAGTTCACCTGGGACACGAGCGCCGGTAAGGCGCGGGTGATCGACCGGGGCTTCGTGACCGAGGGCGGCAGGGGTTACGCCATCTACTGGCACACCATGGCCGACGAGTGGGACAAGAACCTCGCCCTCTTCAGGGGATTCACGGAGACCTTCTCCTCGAAAAAGTAGGCGAGCCTCCCGACCGGCTACGATGCGTGGGTTTGGGAGGGGCTGGAGAGAATGACCGAACGGAAGGTCGCGGGCCGGTACCGCCTGCTCGAACCCATCGGCGAAGGCGGGATGGGCGTCGTCTGGCGTTCCCACGACGAGCTTCTCGACCGGGTCGTGGCGGTCAAGGAGGTTCGTTACCGCGGGATCGACGAGGCCGCGCGGGCCGACCTGAACCGGCGGACGATCCGGGAGGCCAGGAGCGCCGGACGGCTCGACCACCCCTCTGTGATCATCGTGCACGACGTGGTCGAGGAGGAGGGCAGGCCCTGGATCGTCATGCAGCTGGTCCGTTCGCGCTCCATGGGCGAGGTGGTGCGCCGGGGTGGGCCGCTGCCCCCGTCGCGGGTCGCCGAGGTCGGGCTGCAGGTGCTCGGCGCGCTGCGGGCCGCGCACACGGCCGGGGTGCTGCACCGGGACGTCAAGCCGGAGAACGTGCTGCTCGCCGATGACGGCCGGGTGGTGCTGACCGACTTCGGCATCGCCTCGATGACCCAGGAGACCGGGATCACCCGCACCGGGGGGATGGTCGGCACCCCGGCCTTCCTGCCCCCGGAGCGGCTGCACGGCATGCCCGCCACCCCCGAGTCGGACCTGTGGTCGCTGGGGGCGACGCTGTACGCGGCGCTTGAGGGACGTCCGCCGTTCGAACGGCCGACGGCCGCGGCGACCATGATGGCGGTCCTGAACGGCGAGCCGAGCCCCATGTCGCACACCGGCTCCCTCGTCTCGGCGATCCTCGGCCTGATGGCCAGGGAGCCCGCGGCCCGGCTGACCGCCGACGCGGCCGAGGCGCTGCTCACCCGCGCCTGCACCGAGGCCCCGGGGGCCGCGGCGGGTACGGACGACCGCCTTCCCCAGGCGGGCCCGGCCCCCCGGCACGGCCGCCCCCACCCGGCGGAGGCGCCCCACACCGGCAACGGCGCCTTCCCGCACCCGAACGAGGGCCCGTACGCGGGAGGGCACACAGCCGATCCTCGCCACGGCGGCGAGCCCTGGCGGCAGGCGGCACCCCAGCCCGGCCCGCAACCGATGCCGCAACCAGGACCCCAGCCGGGAACGCGGCCGGGCGCGGCCCCGTGGGACGCCTCCCCGTGGACCGGGCAGCCGGCCGGGCAGCCGGTGGGGCCGGGACAGGCGGCCTCGTGGCACACCGGCCAGGCCGGGGCCTCTCACGGCGACCCGTCGTCCGCCGGGCAGGCGCCATACCCGGGAGATCCGGCACATTCCCCCTACCGTGACGACGCGACCCGGGTCGGGCGGCCGTCCTACCCCAACGACCCCTTCCAGGCCTATCACCCGGGTGGCCAGGCTCATCCCGGCGATCCGTCCTCGCACGGCCAGGGCGGACACCCGCTGCCCGAAAACCCGTTCGGCGGCCCCCTTCCCGGCCTCCCCCACGGCACCGAACCGGCCCACCAGGGACCCGGCAGACGGCGGGGCAGGCGTGCCGCGCCCGGCTCGCAGGCGTCCCCGCGACGGCCGGCCGTACGGCGGGCGGTTCTGATCGTGGGGATACCGGTACTGGTCGCGGGGTTCGGCGCCGGAGGGTGGCTGCTGGCGGACAACTTCGGCGCCGGCCGGACCGCGACCCCGACGCCCCCCGCCACCTCCGCCCCGTCGATTCCGTCCGCCAAGCCGTCGAAGAGCCCGCGCCCGTCCCCCACCGCCTCCCCAACGGTGCGCCCGTCCAGGCTGCCCGAGGGCTGGCAGTACTACAAGGACCCGGTGATGGGCTTCACCGTTGCCCTGCCGCGCGGCTGGACGAGCAAGCGCTTCTCCGGGCGTGACCGGGTGGAGTTCAGGAGGCCCGGCTCGTCCGCCCTGCTGTGGATCGAGTCGACCGCCGATCCGGAGAAGGACCCGGTCAAACACTGGGAGAACCTTGAGAAGGACCGCGTGGTCAAGAAGCTCTGGCCGGGCTACGAACGCATCGGCATAACCCCGCTGCGATACCGTGGTGTGGAGGCGGCCGACTGGGAGTTCACCTACCTGAAGAACGGCGTCCGGACACACGTCCTGGACCGGGGGTTCCACACGATCACGGGCCGTCCTTACGCGATCTACTGGGAGAGTCCTGAGTCCGAGTGGGACCGGGCGTTCTTCGACAGGTTCACCGAGACCTTCCGTCCGTGACCGGCCGGGGGTCGGGCCGGGAGACACCACTGGAGACACGACCGCGGTCCTTGGAGACGGAGACGGAGACGGGGCTGGAGCCGGGGAGCGGAAGCCTGGAGGCGGCACGCTTCTGGCGCAATCCGGCGCTGCCCGGGGTCGATCTGCTCAAGGCGAGATACGTGACCCATCGGTTCACCCGGCACGCCCACGCGGGCTACGCGATCGGGGTGATCCTAACCGGGATCGAGGAGTTCGACTATCGGGGCGCCCGGCACCGCGCGGGCGCGGGAAGCGTGGTGCTGGTCGACCCCGACCAGGCGCACAACGGTCACGCGGGTGAGCCGGACGGCTGGGCGTACCGGATGCTCTACCCCTCCGTCGAGGTCCTGTCCGGGATCGCCGAGGAACTGCTCGCCGGGCGGGGCACGCCGTACTTCCCCGAACCCGTCGTCTCCAGCGCGCGCGGTGCCGCGCTGCTCAGGAGGGCGCACGACGCCGCCGAGCGCGGCGACAGCCTGGCCTCCTCGACGCTGGCCCGTACGGCCTTCGGCACGCTGCTGCGCCTGCACGCCGCCCGGCGTCCGCCGGAGACGCGCTCCGTCGGCAACGACCTGGCCGTACGGCTCGCGCGGGAGATCCTGCACGAGAGACTCATCGATCCGCCCACGATCGAGGACCTGGCGCTGGCCGTGAAGGCGAAGCCGTTCGGGCTGATCAGGGCCTTCAAGGCGGTCACCGGGCTGCCGCCGCACGCCTACCTGAACACGCTGCGGGTCAGCCGGGCGCGTGGCCTGCTCGACGCCGGGGTACCCGCGGCCCAGGTCGCCGCGGACGTCGGTTTCACCGACCAGGCGCATCTGACCAGGCATTTCAAGCGGGTCGTCGGTGTCCCTCCGGCCGCCTACCAACGTGCAGGAACGTACAAGACCGAGGCAGAAAACTCCACATAACCTCACCATCATGGAAATATCCACTCGTTCCTCAGCGACAAGGGACGGACTGGGGGTGGGGATCGCGGTCGGGCTGTCCGGCGTCGCGTTCGGCGCCAGCGCGGTCACCGCGGGGCTGAGCGTCGCCCAGGCATGCGTGCTGAGCCTGTTCGCCTTCACCGGAGCCTCACAGTTCGCCCTGGCGGGCGTCATCGCGGGCGGCGGCAACCTCGTCGCGGGCACCGCGGGCGCCCTGCTGCTGGGAGCCCGCAACAGCCTGTACGGCCTGCGCATGGCCGACGTGCTCGGCGCCAGGGGCGGTGCCAGGTTCGTCACCGCCCACGGCGTGATCGACGAGACGACGGCGGTCGCCCTGGCCCAGCCCGACGAGGAGTCGGCCAGGACGGGCTTCCTCGTCACGTTCGCCAGCCTCTACCTGACCTGGAACCTCACCACCCTGCTCGGTGCGGCGGGCACCTCCTGGGTGGCCGATCCCGCGCTGCTCGGCCTCGACGTGGTCGGGCCCGCGACCTTCCTGGCGATCCTGTGGCCCAGGCTCACCGGCGGCGGCCGGGAGACCGGCGCGCTACGACTGGTCGCGGGGACGGGCGCCGCGATCGCGCTGGCCGTGACCCCCTTCGCCCCGCCCGGGGTTCCCGTGCTGATCGCCGCGACCGCCGTACTCGCGGTGACCCTGAGGAGGCCCCGATGAGTGCCGTGTGGTGGGCCGTGATCGCCACCTGCGCGGGGTGCTACGCGCTGAAGCTGGCCGGAATCTCCGCGCCGCGCAGGCTGCTCGACCACCCCAGGGTGCAGCGTTTCGCCGCGCTGGTCCCGGTCGCGCTGCTCGCCGCGCTGATCGCGGTGCAGATGTTCGCCCACGGTCAGTCGCTGTATCTGGACTGGCCGCGCACCGCCGGGCTGGGCGCCGCCGTCGTCGCGCTGCTGCTGCGCGCGCCCTTCCTGGTGGTGCTCGCCAGTGCGGCCGTCGTCACCGCGGCGCTGCGGTGGCTGATCGGCTGAGCGGGAACCGTACCCGGAGCGTGACGGCGACCCCCGGCGCCAACTATTGCGGTGATCTGCGTAGTTCATCCTGAATACCGGGACACATCACGGGTAGACGAGGCCCATGTCCGACTCTGGAGAGGTCATCGGCACGCGTTACCGGCTGATCGAACCCATCGGCCGCGGGGGAATGGGCACGGTCTGGCGGGCGAAGGACGAGGTACTCGGCCGTGACGTCGCGGTCAAGGAGGTCATCCCCTCTCCCGACCTGACCGGCCCGGAGCGTGAGGTCTTCACGATCAGGACGCTCAGGGAGGCGCGGGCCGCGGGCAGGATCGGCCATCCCGGCGTCGCGACGGTCTACGACGTGATCGAGGAGCGCGGACGGCCGTGGATCGTCATGCAGCTCGTCGAGTCCAGGACGCTCGGGGCGGTGGTCCGTGAGGACGGGCCGCTGCCCGCCTGCAGGGCGGCCCGCGTCGGGCTCGACGTGCTCGGGGCGCTGGTGGCCGCCGGTCACGCGGGTGTGCTGCACCGCGACGTCAAACCGGACAACGTACTGCTGGCCAGGGACGGCCGGGCCGTGCTGACCGACTTCGGCATCGCGGTGCTCGAAGGAGACTCCTCCGTCACCAGGACGGGCGCCCTGATCGGCACCCCGGCGTTCATCGCGCCGGAACGGGCGGGCGGAGGACCTGCGGTGTTCGCCTCCGACCTGTGGTCACTCGGGGTGACGCTCTACGTGGCGGTCGAGGGACGCTCCCCCTTCGAACGCGCCCATCCGCTGGCCACCCTCAGCGCGGTCATGCACGAGGAACCCGCCCCGATGCGGCTCTCCGGGCCGCTCGGGCCGGTGATCCACGGACTGCTTCGCAAGGACCCCGCCGAGCGGATGTCCGCCGAGGAGGTGCAGGTCGGCCTGCGCTCCATCGTGAACGGGATCGCCCCGCAGGAGACGATGCCGATCGACCTGCCCGTCCCCGCGCCGCCTTCACCGCCCTCACCGCCTTCACCGCCTTCACCGCCGGAGACCGGACCGGTGGCCGGGCCCGTGGGCGTGGCCGTGACCGGACAGGCGGCCGCGTCCGGCCCTCCTGCCCCCCGGAGACCGCGGAGAGGGGCGGCGGTCGTGGCCGCGGCGGCGCTCGCGGTCACCGCCACCGCGAGCGCGGCGGCCTGGGTCGCCATGAACTCCGTTCCCCCGGCGACCCGGGGACCGGCCACCCCGGCCGGGGTCTCTCCGAGCGGGCGCACCCCCGCGACGAAGCCGGAGCAGGCACGGCTTCCGGCCAGGAAGGACCCCGCCCCCGAGCGGACGCAGGAGAGCGACGACCGCCGTACCGTCCCCGAGGCGCCGCCCGAGAAGCCACAGAACCCACAGAGCCCGGAGAAGCCCGAGAGGACCGAGAAGCCGAAGCCGAGCGAGTCCCCCGATCCCCCGAAGAAAGAAAAGCCCCCAAAGGATGACAAACCAGACAAGAGTGAGGACGAGGGGCAGGAGGCCGGTCCGCCCGAGGAAGGCGGCCAGGACACTCAGGAGCCTGCCCCCGAGGACGACCAGGAGCAGGAGCCGGTGGGCGAGGTGGCCCCGGGCGACGCCCTGAACGCCCTCGCCGTGCTCTCCTGACCCCTACCTGGCTACCGGGACTCTTCGCCGACGACCTTCAACGCGTGCGCGAGATCGTCGGGATAGTCGGTGGTGAAGGTCATCCACTCGCCCGTGACGGGGTGTTCGAATGCCAGGGAGACGGCGTGCAGCCACTGGCGGGAGACACCGAGCCGCGCGGCCAGCGTGGGGTCGGCGCCGTACATCATGTCGCCGACGCACGGATGGCGCAGCGCCGACATGTGGACCCTGATCTGGTGGGTCCGCCCGGTCTCCAGCTTGATGTCGAGCAGCGAGGCGGCCCGGAAGGCCTCGATCGTGTCGTAGTGGGTGACCGAGTCCTTGCCGCCCGCCACGACCGCGAAACGGCCGTCCCCCGCCGGGTGGCGGTCGATCGGCGCGTCGACGGTGCCGCGCAGCGGGTCGGGGTGCCCCTGAACCAGCGTGTGGTAGCGCTTGTCCACGGTGCGCTCCTTGAAGGCCCGCTTCAGCCGTGAGTAGGCGTGCTCGCTCTTGGCCACGACCATCGCGCCGGTGGTGTTGGCGTCCAGGCGGTGCACGATGCCCTGACGTTCGGCGGCGCCGCTGGTCGCGACCCGGTGCCCGGTGCCGAGCAGGCCGCCGATCACGGTCGGCCCGGTCCAGCCCGTGGTCGGGTGGGCGGCCACCCCGATCGGCTTGTTGACCACGACGATGTCGTCGTCCTCGTAGACGATCGTCATTCCGGGGACCGGCTCGGCGACCGGGGTGGGCGCGCTCGGCGGGGGCGGGAGTGTGACGTCCAGCCACGCGCCGGCGTGGACCCGGTCGGACTTGGCCGCGGGCGAGCCGTCGACCAGCACGTCCCCGTCGACGATCAGCTCCGCCGCACGGGTGCGCGACAGCCCGAACAGCCGGGACAGGGCCGCGTCGAGGCGTTCGCCCTCAAGCCCGTCGGGGACGGGAAGACTCCGCTGTTCAGCCATCATTCCTGCTCTCCGCCCTGTCCTGGGAACCTTCCTCGGCCTTGTGGGTCTCCGGCGCCGTCTCCTGCCCGCCGTCGCGCGTGCCGTCGAGCTGGTAGCCGCGCCAGGCGAGGAAGACCGCCAGGATCCCGCCGCAGACGATCGCCGAGTCCGCGACGTTGAACACCGGGAAATGGCTGGGGAAGACCTCGACGAAGTCGACGACGTGCCCCTGCAGCCCGCCGGGAGCACGGAAGAGCCGGTCGGTCAGATTGCCCAGCGCCCCGCCGAGCATCAGGCCGAGTGTGACGGCCCACGGCAGGCTGCGCAGCTTGCGCGCGGTACGCAGGATGGCCACCACGACGCCGGCCGCGATGATCGTGAAGACGATGGTCATGCCGGTGCCGATGCTGAACGCGGCCCCCGCGTTGAAGATCACCCGGAACTGCAGCAGCCCGGGGATCAGCACGAGCGGGTCCTTGCCCTCCAGGGTCCGCAGCACGGCCGTCTTCGTCGCCAGGTCAAGGCCGTAGACGACCACCGCGAGAGCCGCCAGCAGCGCGACACGCCGCCTCCTGGGCGGAGGCGTCCGCGAGCCGGCGGCCTCTCCCGTCAGCGCCGCTCCTCCCGCTGCTTGCAGGCCACGCACAGCGTCGCCCTCGGGAACGCCTGAAGGCGCTCCTTGCCGATCGGCTTGTGGCACGATTCGCACACTCCGTAGGTCCCTGCGTCGATCCGGGCGATCGCCCGTTCGTTCTGCGCGACCAGGTCGCGCGAATTCAGGGTAAGGGCGATCTCACGTTCCCGCTCATACGTCCGGGCGCCCGCGTCCGCCTGATCGTCTCCGGCTCCGTCCGTGACGTCACCCGAGGCGATCTCGCTCTCGGCCTTGAGGATCTCCTCGTTCAGCTCGTCGATCTCCACGCTCAGCCTCGTGCGGACCTCGGCGAGTTCCTCGGCCGTCCAGGTGACGGTGCCGCCGTTCCCCGACGGGGCTACCGCGCTCTCGTCCGCGCGTACGGTCGCGGCCATGGCGGCCTCCTTGCTCGATCGGACCGTATCCGGTGTGGTAAACGGTGCGGGCAGCTTAGGTCCCCCATAACGGAACGGCAAACGACCCGCCGGGATGTTTACCACTCCCGTAACATCCGGTCCCCCTCACCGGATTCCGCCCGCGCCTTGACATCGCAGGAGAAAATCGGGAAGTTTCGCGCGGGGACGTACGTTAGGGTGTGAGCCTGCAAGGCGTTGATGGGGACGAGTACCTCCGAGCCCCTCGCACGAGCGACCCGGGGACGGTGCGAGCCCGGGGCGATGCCCGGAGGGAAGATCACCCCTGAGCCGCCGGAGGAACGGCCGCGCGAACGGCGCCGCCCAGTAGAACCGGCAGCAGACTCAAAGGAAGAGGGCCTTCTCGCGAAGGTCAAGGAGGGTGGTACCGCGGGGCCGTACGGTCTCGTCCCTCCACGCCACTGCCAGCACCAGCGTGGAGGTCCAGCCCGGTCATGTCCGCCTATTTCCGCTCTCTTCCCGCGCAGGTCGATCTGCCCGCGCTCGAACACGAGGTGCTCGGCCGCTGGCGGGACGGCAAGGTCTTCGAGCGCTCGGTCGAGCAGAACGCCGACGGCCCCAACTGGGTCTTCTACGAGGGCCCGCCGACCGCCAACGGCATGCCCGGCGTGCACCACGTCGAGGCCCGCGTCTTCAAGGACCTCTTCCCCCGCTACCGCTCCATGCTCGGCTACAACGTGCCCCGCAAGGCCGGCTGGGACTGTCACGGCCTGCCGGTCGAGGTCGGCATCGAGAAGGAACTCGGCCTGTCCGGCAAGAAGGACATCGAGGCGTACGGCATCGCCGAGTTCAACGCCAAGTGCCGCGAGTCGGTGCTGCGGCACGTGGACGCCTTCGAAGAGCTGACCGAGCGCATGGGCTACTGGATCGACCTCTCCCAGGCCTACCGCACGATGGACCCCTCCTACGTGGAGTCCGTCTGGTGGTCGCTCAAGGTCATCTTCGACAAGGGCCTCCTCAGCCGCGCCTTCCGGATCACGCCGTACTGCCCGCGCTGCGGCACCGGCCTGTCCGACCACGAACTCGGCCAGCCCGGCGGCTACGAGACCGTGACCAGCCCGTCGGTCTACGTCCGCATGCCCGCGACCTCCGGCCCGCTGGCCGAGCTCGGCGCCTCGCTGCTGATCTGGACCACCACCCCGTGGACGCTGGTGTCCAACACCGCCGTGGCCGTGCACCCCGAGGTGACCTACGTCGCGGCGCGCCCCGCGGGCTCCGACGAGGTGCTGGTCGTCGCCGAACCGCTGCTGACCGCGGCTTTGGGCGAGGGCACCGAGGTGCTGGCCTCCTTCCTGGGCGGCGACCTTGAGCACACCACCTACTCACGCCCCTTCGACCTGGTCGACATCCCCGGCGCGCACTACGTGGTGCTCGGCACCTACGTCACCACCGAGGACGGCACGGGCCTGGTCCACCAGGCGCCCGCCTTCGGCGCCGACGACATGACCACCTGCAACCGGTACGGCCTGCCCGTGGTCAACCCGATCGGTCCCGACGGGCGTTTCCTGGACGACGTACCCCAGGTCGGCGGCCAGTTCTTCAAGGACGCCGACGAAGGCCTGACCGCCGACCTGCGGGAACGCGGCCTGCTGTACCGGGGCGATCACTTCGAGCACAGCTACCCACACTGCTGGCGCTGCCACACCGCGCTGCTGTACTACGCGCTGCCCGCGTGGTACATCCGCACCACCGCGGTCAAGGACCAGATGCTCGCCGAGAACGAGAAGACCAACTGGTACCCCGAGACGATCAAGTGGGGCCGCTTCGGCGAGTGGCTGCGCAACAACGTGGACTGGGCGCTGTCCCGGTCACGTTACTGGGGCACGCCGCTGCCGCTGTGGGTCTGCTCGGCCGACGACTCCCACATCACCTGCGTCGGCTCGATGGAGGAGCTCGGCAGACTGGCGGGCCAGGACGTCTCCGCCCTCGACCCGCACCGCCCCTACGTGGACGACGTGACGCTGCCCTGCCCCACCTGCGGGGCCGAGGCACGCCGGGTACCGGACGTGATCGACGCCTGGTACGACTCGGGCTCCATGCCCTTCGCCCAGTGGGGCGCGCCGTACCGCAACGAGGAGATGCTCACCCAGGCCTACCCCGCGCAGTTCATCTGCGAGGCGACCGACCAGACGCGTGGCTGGTTCTACTCGCTCATGGCGGTCGGCACGCTGGTCTTCGGCAGGTCGTCCTACGAGAACGTGCTCTGCCTGGGCCTCATCCTCGCCGAGGACGGGCGCAAGATGAGCAAGCACCTGGGCAACGTGCTGCAGCCCATCCCGCTGATGGACAAGCACGGCGCCGACGCGCTGCGCTGGTACATGGCCTGCTCCGGCTCCCCCTGGGCCGCCCGGAGGGTCGGGCACGGCGCCCTTGAGGAGATCGTCCGCAAGGTCCTGCTGACCTACTGGAACACCGCCTCCTTCTTCACCCTCTACGCCAACGCCGAGTCCTGGTCGCCGTCCCAGCTCCCCGAGGCCCTGCCGTACGGCGAGCGCCCGCTGATCGACCGCTGGGCGCTGGCCGAGTTGCACCGCACGGTGGCCGAGGTCACCGCGTCGATGGAGGAGTTCGACACCGCCAGGGTCGGGCGGCGGCTGGCCGACTTCCTCGACGACCTGTCCAACTGGTACGTACGCCGCTCGCGCCGCCGTTTCTGGTCCGGCGACACCTCGGCGTTCGCCACGCTGTACGAGTGCCTGGAGACCGTCACCCGCCTGATGGCACCGGTGACGCCGTTCGTCACCGACTACGTCTGGGACGTGCTCCGCGACACCGGGGCCCCCTCCTCCGTCCACCTGGCCACCTGGCCCACGGTGAAGGAGGAGCTGCTCGACGGGGAGCTGTCGGAGCAGATGGCTCTGGTGCGCCGCCTGGTCGAGCTGGGCCGTTCGGCCCGTGCCTCCAGCGGGGTGAAGACCCGCCAGCCCCTCGGCCGCGCGCTGGTCGGGGCCCGTGGCTGGGGCGCGCTCTCCCAGGAGCTGCGCGACCTGATCGCCGACGAGCTGAACGTGCAGCGGCTTGAGGACCTCGGCGCCGTCGGAGCCGATCTGGTCTCCTTCACCGTCAAGCCCAACTTCCGGGCCCTGGGCAAGCGGTTCGGCTCGCAGACCAAGCTGGTCGCCTCGGCCGTCGGCGCGGCCGACGCGGCCGGGCTGGCCCGCGCGCTGCGCTCCGGATCGGCCGTCACGGTCGAGGCCGGTGAGCTGGGCACGGTCGAGCTGACGACCGAGGACGTGATCGTCACCGAGCAGCCGAAGGCCGGCTGGGCGGTGGAGACCGGGGCGATCGGCACCGGCACCGGCGAGACCGTCGCGCTCGACCTGGCCATCACCGACGAACTGCGCCGGGCGGGCCTGACCCGCGACGCCATCCGTCTGTTCCAGGACGCCCGCAAGTCCACCGGTCTGGCCATCACCGACCGGATCGAGGTGTGGTGGTCGGCCGCCGACGCCGAACTGGCCGAGGCCTTGCGGGCCCAGGGCGCGACGGTCGCCGGTGAGATCCTCGCCGACTCCCTCACCGAGGGCACCGAGGGCACAGCCGAGGACCTCCCCGTCCACCACGACGCCGACCTGGGGTTGACCTTCAAGCTCCGCCGTAGCGTCTGATCCGGCTCGGGAAACCAAGGGGGCGGGTGGCGTCATACGCCACCCGCCCCCTTGTCCGTCTCACGGGAGACCATGCCTTCCGGGGCTTCCGGGGCCTTCCGGGGACCCTCAGGTTCTTCAGGTGATCGGCCGGCAGACGGAGCAGCTGCGCATGCCCGCCGCCTCGGCGTCGGCAAGGGAGATAGTCTCAAGGCCGCTGCCCTCGACGCCCTTTATGGCGTCCAGGCCCCTGATCAGGGGGCAGGTGGGGCTGTGGAAGCGGCGGGTGCCGACGATGATCTTGACCATCTCGGGCTCGCCCGCGTCCGGCTTCTTCTCCGGCGCGGCACCGCCTTCTCCGGTCTCCTTCGCGTCCGGCGCCTGGGCCTCCGGCTTCGCGGGACTCTCGGGTACGGCGACCTGCTCGGGGGCCGCCGAGGTGGAGCCGACCGGCACCGGCCGCCCGGCGCGCCCGGGTCCGGTCTCGGCCGGCTCCACCGGCTTGGTTCCCTCCGCGGGGGCCTGTCCGGCGTCGGCGGGCTTCGTGACGGCCGGTTCCGTGGAGGCGGGCTTCACAGGAGCGGACTCGGTCTGGGAGGGCTCGGCCGCCTTGGCCGGGGACGTCGTCTTCCGGGCGGGCTCCGCGGGCTCCTTCTGAGCCTCGGCCGCTTCCCGGTCGCCTGCCTCGGCGGGGACGCCCTTCTTCTCCTGGCCGGTCGCGGGCTCCTTGGACTCAGCCGAGGCGTCGTCGGGCACCAGGTGCCGGACGATGTCACGGCTGAACCAACTGGTGGCGTTGGGGTCCTCCGCCTCCCCTGAGTCCTCTGTCTTCTCGGGACCGGGGGCGGGGGCCTGCGAAGGCTGGGGGTGGGCGGGTGCTTCCGCGGTGCGAGGCGGTACCACCCGTTCCTCGGTCTGTGGCCGGTCCGGCTGTCCTGCCGAGGGCGGCTGCGCGGGGCCCGGCTCCGGCTCCGTCCTGCGGGTCTGCTCGGCTGGAGCCGAGGGACTCTGGACGTAGGGGCGGGTCACCGGGGTGTCGCGGACGTCCGGCGGGACCGCGGCGTGGGAGGCGAGTCCGGCCGGGTCACGGACGCCCGCCTCTGCGGCGTCCGCCCGGTCGGAGGAGCCCGGCCCCCGGGGGGAAGGGGACACGGGTTCCCGAATCTCCGGCGGGGCTCCCTGCTGGAGTCCTCCGGTGAACTCGGGCAGGCACGTGGTGCAGGGCGTGAAGCCCTCCTCCCGCGCCTCCTCGTGAGTGAGTTCCTCATGATCCCGTCCGGCCAGCTGGCGGCACCCGGCGACGTGGTACCGCTTACGGCCCGGGATCACCAGGACGATCGCGTCGTCACCGAGGTGACCCCGCCTCGCGGCCGCCGTACGGCCCGGCCCCTGCTGGGGGGCGACGGGAACCGTCTGCCTGACACCGTGCGGCACCGTAGGCGGCGGTGTCCGCATGACGGGCTGGTTCGGCACGGGCGGCCCCGGAGGGACCGATCCCCTCGGCGGGGGCGGCGGAGCTGCCCCGCCGCGTCCGCCAGCGGGGAACAACTCGTGGCGGCG
The DNA here is from genome assembly GCF_040631275.1 of Streptosporangium sp. NPDC020145. Taxonomy (NCBI): domain Bacteria; kingdom Bacillati; phylum Actinomycetota; class Actinomycetes; order Streptosporangiales; family Streptosporangiaceae; genus Streptosporangium; species Streptosporangium sp. NPDC020145. The sequence continues at coordinate 52,780 of NZ_JBEXZT010000012.1, forward strand.
TAGCAACGCACCGATCACCAGGAAGACCGCGGACAGCACACTGACCGCGATCGACCACATGACCAGGAACGGCTGGGACATCACGAACCCCGCGATGAGCAGGACTATGGCCGTGAGCACCAGCCCAGCGCTGATAAGGATCACAGAGGAACTCCTGGATACGGGTCAGACGGATGACCCGAAACCCTAGCGGCGGCGGTCGTCAGCGGCGGTCGTTGTGCGGGCCGTCGACTCCCTGGAAGGCGCCCGAGTGCTGCGCGGGCTCTCCGCCGAACGGGCTGGCGGCGGCCGGAATGGACGGCTGGACACCGGGGGCGCCGGCGTGGGACATCGCGGGCGGGCCGCCCACGATCGGGAACCCACCACTGCCCTCAGCGGCGACGGTCAGCTCGGCGAGCTGGTTCTCCAGGTACAGCTTCAGACGGCTGCGGTACTCCCGCTCGAAGCTGCGCAGCTCCTCGACCTTGCGCTCAAGCTCGTCACGGGTCTGCACCAGCGACCCCATGGCCTGCCTGTGGCGCTCCTGGGCGTCACGCTCAAGCGTCTCGGCGCGGGCGCGGGCGTCGCCGATGACCTGCTCGGCCTGGCGGCGCGCCTTCCCGAGGATGTCGTCGGCCTCGCGGCGGGCCCTGGTCACCGTCTCGTCCGCCTCCCGGCGGGCGTCGGCGATCGCCTGGTCGGCGGTCTGCTGGGCGAGGGCGAGGACGCGCGCGGCGGTGTCCATGTTGTCCTCGGCGGGGGGCATGCCCATCGCGACGGGGACGGGCTGCTGGTGCGGCGCCGGCTCGGGGGGCCTGATCGGCTCGGGCTGCTGCATCATCATCTCGGGCTTGGGCTCGGCCACCGGGGCGGGCGCCATGGCCATGCCCATCCCGCCGGGCACCTTGCCCCTGAGGCACTCCGCCAGTTTGGCGCGGAGCTCCTCGTTCTCCTGGATGAGGCGGTCGAGCTCGGACTCGACCTCGTCGAGGAAGGCGTCAACCTCCTCCTCGTCGTAGCCCGGCCTCAGCCGGGTGGTACTGAATTGCTTGTTCCGCACATCAGCGGGCGTCAGCGGCATTTCGGTCTCCTTGGCGCGCTTGGAGTCTGTCCGGAGGACGGTACCCGATCAACGAAGCGCGGACACGAGTTGGATCAAGCCCAAGACCCCAATGAACAGCATGGTGAAGCTTAGGTCAAAGGCCACCGTACCCAACCGGAGTGGTGGAATGAAACGTCGGAGGAACTTGAGGGGTGGGTCAGTCAGTGTGTACACGACTTCCGCCAGGACCAGGACGACCCCGGTGGGACGCCACTGGCGGGCGAACGACTGCACCATCTCAAGCACGATCCTGCCGATCAGCAGAACCAGGTAGAGGGACAGGACGGCGACCACGATCTCGCTAATGATCCCCACGGCCCGTACCCACCTCCATTCCGCTGCTCCGCCGCCCCCGGTCTCGTACGGACCCGTCCGGCCGGTAACTGTTCATGGTGGAACTCTAGCTCTGGTTGAAGAACCCGCGTTCCGCTATTCGAGCCTTGTCCTCAGCGGTCACCTCGACATTGGCAGGGGACAGCAGGAACACCTTGTTGGTAACACGTTCAATGCTGCCGTGTAGGCCAAAGACAAGACCTGCCGCGAAATCCACAAGGCGCTTCGCGTCACTGTCAACCATCTCGGTCAAATTCATGATGACCGGAGTACCGTCGCGGAAATGCTCACCGATCGTACGGGCCTCGTTGTAGGTCCTGGGATGAAGCGTGGTGATGCGTGCCAGATCGGTCGTACGGCGCTCCAGAACGGCCGTCGAGGGCCTCGGGGCGGGAACCCCCGGGTCGGTCTCGTCCTCACGGTCGTGGACCGTGCCAGGCCTCTCCTCGCCGGGCCTGCGCGAGTCTTCGAAATCCTCGTACTCGTCGTCGGGATAGCTGTCGTACCTCTCATAACGGTCGTCCTCGACAAGACCGAGGTAGACCGCCATCTTGCGCATCGCGCCGGCCATCGCTACTTCTTCCTCCGCCTTACCTCGACCTGTCTGGGGCGGTAGCCGCACCCCCTTGGAGCTCACCACCGAACGACCTCTGTGTGGGCATGTGGACGCCAAGGTCCACTTGGAGGGACATTACCTGACGAAGGGCTTTCTACGACCGAGCAACGCCGTACCGACACGCAGGTGTGTCGCGCCGTTCGCGACGGCCTCCGCCAGATCACCGCTCATCCCCGCGGAGATGACGACCGCCTCCGGGTGGTCCGCCCGTACGGCCTCCGCGATCTCCCGAAGCCTCGCGAACGCCCTGCCGGGCTCCTGCCCCAGCGGTGCCACGGCCATCACCCCGCCGAGGCGTATCCCCCCGGCCTCTGCGACGGCGTCCGCCAGGGTCGTGACCTGGGCGGGAACGACCCCGCCTCGCCCCGGGTCGTCGTCCAGGGCCACCTGCACCAGACATGTGATCTCCCTGCCCGCCCGGACCGCCTCGTGGCTGAGCGCGGTCACCAGGCGTGGGCGGTCGACCGAGTGGACGACGTCCGCGTAGCCGACCACGGAACGGACCTTGTTGGTCTGCAACTGACCGATGAAGTGCCAGGTCAGCCCAAGGTCCGCACACTCGCGGGCCTTGGCGGAGGCCTCCTGGTCACGGTTCTCCCCCACGTTCCGCACCCCGAGCGACGCCAGCAGGCGCACGTCGGAGGCGGGGTAGGTCTTGCTCACCGCGACGAGCGTCAACTCCTCGCGGGTACGGCCCGCGGCCTTGCAGGCCTCGGTGATGGTCGCCTCGACCACGGCCATCCCGGCCGCGATCTCGTCACGTCGTGTTGTCTCCGTCACATCTCCGCCGCTCGAACGCTGGGAAACCGGCGGAGCCCATTCTTCCCGCCACGGCCAGGTGGCCCGTCGCCCGCCTGGCCGTGAGCAATGTCACTTCAGGAAGTCGGGGACGTCGAGCTCCTCCTCCTGCTCCTCGAAGACCACCTGACGCCGCCTGGCGGGGTCGGGGACCCTGGCGGAGATCGGGGTCGGCTGAGGCGGCTCGGGCGCCGGACGCGGGATCGACACCGGCGGGGTGAGAGACTCCTCCGCCCTGGGCGGCTCGGCCTGCTCAGCCGCGGGCGGCGTGTGGGGAACGTGCTGGACCGGCTGGGGCGTGTGGTGCGGCGGGGTCTCCACGACGGGCGGCGGAGGCGGCGGAGGCGTGCTGACCACCGGCCTGACCTGGGCGGCGGGCTGCTCGGCCCTCGGCTCCACCCTGGGCTCGGCCTTCACCGTCGGCGCGGGCGGGCGCATCTGCACGCCCACGGAGGGAGGCGGGGAGGCCTGGGCCGGGCGTGCCTGGGGCTGCTGACGCGGCGGTGGCTGCGCCGCGGCCTCCTTCTTGTCCTCCGCCACGGGCTCGTCGAACCCGGCCGCGATCACCGTGACACGTACCTCGTCACCCAGGGCGTCGTCGATGACCGTGCCGAAGATGATGTTGGCGTCGGGCGCCGCCGCGTTCGAGACGAGCTGGGCCGCCTCGTTGATCTCGAAGAGACCGAGGTCGGAGCCGCCCGCGATCGACAGCAGCACACCGTGCGCGCCGTCGATGCTGGCCTCAAGCAGCGGGCTGGAGACGGCCATCTCCGCCGCCGCGACCGACCGGTCGTCGCCACGCGCGTGCCCGATGCCCATCAGGGCCGAGCCCGCCCCGGACATGACCGACTTCACGTCGGCGAAGTCCAGGTTGATCAGACCGGGGGTGGTGATCAGGTCGGTGATGCCCTGGACACCCGAGAGCAGCACCTGGTCGGCCGCCTTGAAGGCGTCGAGCACGCTCACCTGCCGGTCGGAGATCGACAGCAACCGGTCGTTGGGGATCACGATGAGGGTGTCGACCTCCTCGCGGAGCGTCTCGATGCCCGCCTCGGCCTGCATCGCCCGGCGCCTGCCCTCGAAGCTGAAGGGCCGGGTCACCACACCGATGGTCAGCGCGCCGAGGGAGCGCGCGATGTTGGCCACGACCGGAGCGCCGCCCGTGCCCGTGCCACCGCCCTCTCCGGCGGTGACGAACACCATGTCGGCGCCCTTGATGACCTCTTCGATCTCCTCACGGTGGTCCTCGGCCGCCTTGCGCCCGACTTCGGGGTTGGCCCCCGCGCCGAGGCCGCGGGTGAGTTCGCGTCCGACGTCGAGCTTGACGTCGGCGTCACTCATCAGCAGCGCCTGGGCGTCGGTATTGATGGCGATGAACTCGACGCCCTTGAGTCCCTCCTCGATCATCCGGTTGACGGCGTTGACTCCGCCTCCGCCGATTCCTACAACCTTGATGACCGCGAGGTAGTTCTGCGGTGCTGCCACGACGAGGGGCCTTTCCGCTCGTTGACTTGCCATTTCATGCGGCACGGGGCCCGTGCCGTCGTTTCCAAAACCCTCACCCTCAAGTTGAGATTTAGATTTATGTCAACCTGAGGAGTGATACGGACAGTAGGAGTTGCCTCCAGGTGGGTCAACTAACCGCGCCGCAAGGCGTGTCCGGCGTGTCGCGGGCCGTCCTTTTCCCGGAAGGCCCGTCCTGCCGTGGATCACTTCACCGTCACGACGTCCGGAGAGCTCACGTCGTAGCTGTCTGCAGGACGTTTCAGCAGCGTGAGGAGGATGTCCGCCTTGTCGGCCGGACGGTCGGGACCTCCCCACACGACCTCCCTGCCGTCCTTGAGGCGCAGCGAGACCGTCTCCGACGAGGGCGCGAGAACCTCCGCCACCCTCGGGGCCAGACTCGGCGGCAGCGCGCCTATGACGCTCAGCGCGGCCAACGTGGCCGGGTCGCCCGTCTGCGGACGGTCGACCCGCAGCAGCGGAAGCATCGGCGGCCTGGTGGCCGCGACCTCGGTGACCACGCCGTGCCGGTCCACGACCGCGAACTTCCCGCCGACCGGGATCGCCGCCACCGGCTCGCGCTCGACCACCTTCACCCTCAGGGTGCCCGGCCAGTCCCGGCTGACCGAGGCCGACTCGATCTGCCTGATCCGCCTGAGCCTGCCCGTGACCTCGGCCACGTCGACGGTGGCCAGCGGCGCGCCGTCGGCCACCCCCGTCGCCTGCCGGATCTGCTCGGCGGGGACGGTCAGGTTGCCGACCACCTGGATGTCCCGCACCCCCAGGACAGGGGAGAGGAACACCAGCCAGGCGGCGCTGCCGACCACCCCCGCGGTGAGCAGCGCCAGGAAGGCGGGCCGCCACACGCCGTTCACCGCCTCACCCCGTCCCGCCCCCCGGCCCGGGTCACCGTACGGCCAGCTCCGCCACGATCAGGGGGCCGAGTTCGGTCACGTCACCGGCGCCCATGGTGAGCACGATGTCGCCCGGCCTGGCACGTCCGGCGACCAGGGCGGGGACGCTCTCCCGCTGCGGCGCGTAGACCACCTGTTCCCCGGGGAGCGGCACCCTTTCCGCGACCATGGCGCCGGAGACACCCGGTTCCGGATCCTCGCGGGCGCCGTAGACGTCCAGGACGACCGCCTCGTCGGCCAGGCCGAGGGCGACGCCGAACTCGTCGGCGAAGAACCTGGTGCGCGAGTAGAGGTGGGGCTGGAAGACCGCGATCACCCGCCCCGAACCGGAGAAGGACGCCACGACGTCACGCGCCGCCCGCAGGTCGGCCGCCAGCTCGGTCGGGTGGTGGGCGTAGCTGTCGAAGACTGCCACTCCCCCCGCCTCGCCCTTGGCCTCGAAACGGCGCTTGGCCCCGGTGAAGGCGGCCAGCCCGTCCCGGATCTCGTCGAAGGACACCCCGAGCTCCGCCGCGACCGCGACGGCCGCCGCGGCGTTGAGCGCGTTGTGACGGCCCGGGACCGAGAGCCTGACCTCCCCGTGGCCGACGATCGTGAAGCACACGCCCAGACCGTCGGGGACGACATCGGTGATCCTGAGGTCCGCCTCCTCCGCCACGCCGTACGTGGTCACCTTCAGGCCGCGCGCGCGGGCGATGGGGATGAGGGCCGCCGAGCCGGGGTCGTCGGCACAGACGATCATCGATCGTCCTACCCGCTCGGTGAACCTGGCGAAGCTGTCGTACACCGCCCTGGGGTCGCCGTAGTTGTCCAGGTGATCCGGCTCGACGTTGGTCACCACCGCGATGTCGGGGGCCAGCATGAGGAAGGAGCCGTCGCTCTCGTCGGCCTCGGCGACGAACACCCCGCCCGCGCCCTCGTCCGCGCCGAGACCGGTGGTCACCAGCTGGCCGCCGACGCAGTAGGACGGGTCGGTGCCGCACTTCTGCAGCGCGACCGTGAGCATCGAGGTCGTGGTGGTCTTGCCGTGGGTCCCCGCGACGGCGATCCCGGTACGGCCCGCCATGACGGAGGCCAGCGCGGCGGCCCTGGGGATCACCCGCAACCCCTGCCGCAGCGCCTCGCCGAGTTCGGGGTTGGAGTCGCGGATCGCGGTCGAGACCACGACGGTGTCGACGTTCTTGATGTGCGAGGCGGCGTGACCGATGTGGATCCTGCCGCCCAGCTCGCGCAGCTCGGTCACCAGCTCCGAGCCGCGCGAGTCGCTGCCCGAGACGGGCACGCCGCGCTTGAGCAGGATGCGGGCGATGCCGGACATCCCCGCGCCGCCGATCCCGATGAAGTGCACCCGGCCGAGATCCTCGGCCGCGACCGGGTCGACCAGTTTGACCAGGCTCATCGCTCGTCCGCCCCTCCTCGTCCGCCGCGCGGGCGTTCCCGCCCTTCGAGGACCCGCCTTCCCGCCATGAACCGCTCCCCCCGCTCGCTCACTCCGCGGCCGGCCTCGTCCCTCAGCCGACCACTCCACTCACTCCGCCGGGCTCGCT